>JBAUVS010000342.1:0-2779 GCA_049583345.1 Woeseiaceae bacterium | reverse complement strand
GCGCCGCCCCTTTACGACTGCGAGTAATCCCGGATGTTGTGGAGCAGGTTCGCGAACGAGTGCTCACGTTCCGAACCGAACACCGGGTCGGCCTGGTCGAGATGCGAGATGTCGACGAACATGTCGGTCTCGGCCTTGACCAGCGCGTCGGCTTTCGGGAACAGGTCTCTCTCTTCCCAGTCCATGTGCCGCCGCAGGAAGTCCACATAGTCGCCCGAGTTGGCGGCGACCCGGTCGCGGGTGACCGGTGCCTCCGAAGCGATTGCCTCGATGTCGTCGCGGAGTCTTTCGCTGAGTTCGGCCAGCCGGCGGTGCTCCGGCTCGACGTGCCCGAGTCCCTCGGCCAGGTCCGGGTCCGCATCGCGCATGGCCCGGTACAGAACGTCCTCTTTGGGATGATGGACGGCATCCGAGTAGACCGTCATGTAACGCATGATGTCGTGCATCAGCTCGAAGTCCGGTGTTTTGCCGTCGCGGATCCTTTTGACCTCGCGTTCCAGCAGCCCGAGCATGACCGACATGTTGCGGTGGTCCTGACGCAGATCCTCGAGGATGTCTGCGAGCTCGATGGTCATGGCAAGCCCCTGTAAATCCATGCTTCCCGGCATGGTGCCCGGCAGGCTCCGGAGCCGTAATCCGGGTTTTCCCCTACTCGGCCCCGGCGTGTCCGGCCGGACTCTGTAATCAGACCGTCATAATCCAGTAATACAAGCGTAAATCGGCTGTAAAGAGCCTGTGGTCTCTTAAGCCTCTCGAACACCGCCGAGAAGGTGACATGACCTTGGCTTCCATCCTGATCGTCGATGCGGATGCCTCCACGCGCGAGCAGATCGCCCGCGAACTCCGCGAACTCGGTCATGACGTGCAGGAATCGGAGAATGCCGGCTCGGCGCTGCAGGCGGCGCGCAAGGCCTGCCCGGATCTGATGGTCTGTGAATTCACGTTGCCGGACCTCGCGGGAATCGAATTGCTCAATGACGTGCGGCGCAGCGACGACCTGAAACGCATGCGTGTACTGATGACGTCCGAACAGAATGAAGCGGACGATGTCGTGGCGGCACTCAAGTCGGGTGCCGACGATTTCGTCCGCAAGCCGATCCATATGCCCGAACTGGTGGCGCGCGTCGGCGCATGCCTGCAGCGGCCCGCAAACCTGTCGGATTCCGAGAGAATCAGTGCCGGCGGAATCTCGATCGACAACGTCGGCCATCGGGTGATGGTCGAGGGCCGTTACGTGTCGCTGGCGCCGCGCGAATATCGCTTGTTGCTGTTCATGCTGAGCCACCCGGATCGGGTCTTCAGCCGCAAGCAACTGCTCGTGCACGTCTGGGATCGCGATGCCGCGGTCGGTCCGCGGACCGTGGACGTACACATCCGGAGGTTGCGCAGCGTGCTCGAGCCGTACGGGTACGAACGCTATCTGCAGACCGTGCGCGGCACCGGCTACCGCTTCTCGCTGGACAGCTGAGTCCGCACCTTAACCAGCTCTTAACAAATGTGTCACATCGCATCCACATGCTGCCCTTAGATTGCACGAGATCAATGCCGTCCGAACATGGCGGCGCAATGCACACAAATCTGGAGAGGATTAATGAACCGTAACAAGCTGTTCACCGTCGTCTGTCTTGCCGCGGCCATGGCCGCATGCACCAGCGGTGACATCAATATCGACCCGTCCACCGTGTCGGGCGACACGATTACGAACAACAGCGGCGGCGGTGGCGGGACCGACCCGAACGCGATGTGCGCGTCCTATGTTCGAAGCGGTCAGACCATCCAGGGTACTGCGGACGGTAACGGCAACTGCACGTACGGCGCCGCATTCGTCGGCCCGAAGAACAACCTCGAAGAGGACCTGTTTATCCCTGCGCTGCCGAACGGCGGTGCTCACATCTTCACGACCAGCCTGTTCGTCGGCAACACTTACCGCACGCAGGCCGAGCTGGCTGCTGCCGGTATCAGCAAGGGCGGTGACGGCCCGACGCTCGTGATCGAGGCCGGCGCCACGCTGGCATTCGAGAGCAAGGAAGATTTCCTGGTCATCAACCGCGGTTCGCAGATTCTCGCCGACGGTACGGCCGACGCGCCGATCACGTTCACGTCCGTGTCCGACATCAACGGCACGGTGACGCCCGAGGCGGTGGAAGAGTGGGGCGGTATCGTGATCGACGGCTTCGCCGTGACCAACAAGTGTGCCTACACCGGTACTCGGGGCCAGGCCGGTTTCGGCCTCGTCGGCGAGTGTTCGCTCGACTCCGAAGGTTCCGAAGGTGACGACTCCAACCAGTACGGCGGCGCCAACGACGACGACGACTCCGGCATCCTCCGTTACGTGGTCGTCAAGCACACGGGTGCGGAAGTCGGCAACGGCGACGAGCTCAACGGCATCTCCTTCGCGGCGGTCGGCCGCGGCACCGTAGTCGATCACCTCGAGATGTACTCGATGTTTGACGACGGCTTCGAGATGTTCGGCGGTTCGGTGGACGTCAATCACTACCTCGGCATGTACATCCGCGACGACTCGATCGACATCGACGAGGGCTATAACGGCCATATCACCAATGCGCTCGTCATCCAGCAGCAGCAGGACGGCGACCACTGCATCGAGGCCGACGGCCTGGGTGACTGGAGCAACCTCGATCAGGCCACTATCGACGATTTCATCGCTCGCGGCCTCAACAGCCGCCCGGTGATCGATCACCTGACCTGCATCCTGTCCGCGACCAACGCCGGCACGCGCGAGGACCTGCTCAGCCAGGGTTGGCGGCTTCGTGAAGGC
>JBAUVS010000341.1:0-4919 GCA_049583345.1 Woeseiaceae bacterium | reverse complement strand
TCCTCGCCCCCGCCACCGCCGCCGGTCGCGGCCTGCATCTGGGTGAACGGTACGGGCGCGCCGCCGATCGGGTTGACCGTGTCGCGCGCAACGGCGGCGCCTGCCGACAGCGTCGTATTGCGCTTGAAGAAGTCATGCGAGAGCTGGGCATTCAGACCCAGGTGCAGGTAATCGATCTCGTTGGAGGCGGTTGCGCCCACGTTGATCAGCGTCAGGCGTCCGAGCGGCTGTTGCCAGTTCACCCTGCCGGCCAGGCGCGTGTCGTGGAATGTGTTGTCGACCGGCAACTGGCCGGCCGAGATGGTATACCCGCCCCGCCCGGACGGACTCGTAAAGGTCTGGGGAAGGGCTTGCGGCAGCGCGCCCGTCGGCGTGGCACCGGTCAGGGAGTCGACGGTGAAGCCGAGGGTCAGCGTGCGCTCGTCGAGCAGGTTCCTGCGCGCCAGCACGTCGAAACTCAGATCCTGGACCCGGTTGTCGCCCTCCCCGTAATAGAGGAGTCCCGTGTCGAAGTTCCAGTCGGGCTCTTCCTGTGCCTGCACCGGTTGCGGCGAGGCGGTCCCGAGCAGGGTGCAGGTCGCTGCCGCCAGGGCGCCCGTTATCGCTCGCTTGTCGTTTTCCATATCAGTTGCAGCCGCAGCCGCCGCCGCCGAATCCGCGGCCGCCGCTCGAGGCCTCCTTGCTGAAATAAATGTGATCGTCGATGGCGGCTTCGACCGGATCGGTCGTCAACTGCATGTCCTGCCGGGCGAGCACGTCGCGTTGCCAGGGTTGCACGCCGATGGAGGCACAGCCGGCCGACGCCAGGCTGGCGGCGATTATCACGATCCGAAACACCGTCTTCATTGCGTCACTCCTTGTGCTCGAGCGCGTCGCTGATCGCCGCCTCGTAATCGTCCTGGTCCTTCACCATGAATCCCAGGTGCCGGCGCAGCAGCTTGCCGTCGCGCCCGATCAGGTAGGAGCTCGGCATTGCCATTACGTCGAAGTCCCTGGCCAGTGTCTCGCCCTCGCCGAACAACACCGTGAAGCGCGCCGGATATTCCGCCAGGAAGCGGTCGGCGGCGCCGCGGTCCTGGTCCATGTTCACCGCCAGGATGACGAGCCCGTCGTCGGCGTAGCGGTCGTGCATCGCGTTCAGCCAGGGGAACGAACGCCGGCACGGGGCGCACCAGGAAGCCCAGAAATCCACGATAACCACCTTGCCCTCGTACGCGCGGAGATCCGTCGGCAGGTCGGAAAAGGCCGCACGCGCCGGGCACAGCAGTACCAGGGTCAGGGACAGGACAGTCCGGATCGTCGGCCGCATGATGGCCGACAGAGTAGGCGGGAAAGCTTAAGGCATCCTTAGCGCCAGGACGCGGTCCGGAAAATCCGTGAACAGACCGTCGATACCGAGGTCCGTCACCGTGTAGCGGACGAGATCCTCGAAACAATCGAACCCCGGCGGCAGGTCGTCCACACGGAATGTGTAGGCATGCACGGCCAGACCCGCCGCATGCGCGCGGGCGACGAGGCCGCTGTCCAGCGGGCCGGGCCGGCCAGCCGGAAGCTCGTAGAGCTGCCGGACCCACGGCCCGATCGCGTCCACGGTGCGCGCCAGCCGCTCGAGCCCGCGGGCCGTGCGCAGGGCGTCGTAATCCGTCGCCGCCTCGCGCCAGTCGTTCTCGCCGATGAGCTGGACAAGCTTCAGGCGGCAGTCCAGGTCGTGCCGGAGCCGCCGCAGCTCGGCGTCGTCGAAACATTGCACATAAACGCGATCGTCGTGCCCGGTATAGCCGGCCCGGCCGAGGATCTCGAGGAACGCCGGCGTGACGTCGATGCCCTGCTCGCGGTGCCAGGCCGGACGCTTGATCTCCGGATAGACGCCGGCCTCGCGGCCGGCCTTCGCGTTCAGACCGCGGATGAAATCCAGCTCCTCGGCGAAGGTGTGTACATGGAAATCGCCGGTGCGTGCAGGATACCGGCCGGGGTACACCGGGGTTCCGTCGGGATTCATCCGCTCCCAGACCTGCAGATCGCGCAATTCGGCGAGATCGAAGTCACGGACGTAGTAGCGGCCGTCCTCGCGGGCGCGCCCCGGGTGGCGAGCGGCCACGTCGGTGACGTCGTCGAGCGTGACGTCGTGCAACACGACGAGCTCGTCATCGCGGGTGGCGACGACGTCCTGTTCCAGGTAATCGGCGCCCATCTCGTGTGCGAGCGCCTTGGCCTCCAGGGTGTGTTCGGGCAGGTAACCCGAGGCGCCGCGGTGGGCTATCACCAGGGGCTTAGTCATAAATTACTTTAGGAAACTAAAATAACCTATTGTTTTATTGATCGTTTTCTTCTGATTCGAAGCCTGGAAAATCGATCACTTCCCAGCGCGTGGTGTCTTCGCCGCGAGCCAGGAACTTGATCGTGTCGACCATCTCGCGATCGTTCCACTCGATGTGCGCCTGCACGCGTTCGACGATCTCGTCGGGCGTTTCGGCCACCCCGCCGAACGGCCGCATGGCGACCATTTTGATGTCATTCGCCTCCGCGACGTCCATCATGTAGCGGACCAGGTCCCGCTTCTCGGCCATCACGTCCGCGACGACGACGACGACCTCCGAGTCCTTGATCTGGCTGATCAGTTCGTCCTTGATCGCCTCCATGCCGCCCGCGGCGGGCACGTTCTCCGGCTTGCTGACATTCAGGTAGTAGAAGCGATCCACGCTCTCCAGGAACTCGAAGACCCGGAGATAGTCATCTGATTCTGCGAACGCGTGGGTGACGAACACCCGGATCGGATTTCTCTCGGACACAGGCGGCTCCCCTTCGGACACTGACGAACCCCGAGTTTAGCCAATTCGGACGCGCCTCGCGCCCCTGAAAGCGCGGGATGTGCGATGGTTCCCAAGCTATAGGCGATTCTGTATCGTACGCTCCACCTCATGCGACTGCTCCTCTACAACATCCGGTATGCCGTCGGCGGCGGCGCGAGCATGCACATGCCGCTGCCGGGAGCCGGGTATGTACTGGGCAATCAGAGCGTCCTCCCCGAGATTACCCGCTTCATCAAATCGGTCGATCCCGACATCGTCGGGCTCATCGAGGTCGATACCGGGTCGATCCGCAGCCGCAAAGTCAACCAGGCGGAGTCCATCGCGGCGAACCTCAGCATGAGCACTTCGTACGAGACGAAATACGGATCGAAGTCGATCAACAAGATCCTGCCGATCATCCGCAAACAGGGCAACGCATTCATGGCCGCACACCGTGTGCACGGCGAGAAGTTCCATTACTTCGATACCGGCATCAAGCGGCTGATCATCGAGCTCGAGATGGAGGACTTCGCGGTCTACCTCGTACACCTGTCCCTGAAATACCGGCATCGGCACCTGCAGTTGCGGCGCCTGTACGACCTCGTGCATCAGACCAAGAAGCCTGTCATCGTCGCGGGCGATTTCAATACGTTCTGGGGCGAGAACGAGATCTATCTCTTCCTTCGGGCCGCGAAGCTGACTTCCGCGAACGCCGAAGGCATCCCGACCTACCCGAGTCGCGCGCCTCGCAAGGAGTTGGACTTCATCCTGTACCAGGACGGCATACGGGTCACACGCTTCGAGGTGCCGCAGGTGAAATTCTCAGACCACCTGCCACTCGTCTGTGACTTCGAGCTCGCCTAGGAGCCTGTCTGAGTAATGCGCATGATTTCAGAACCGGTGACATGCGCCAGGACAAGGCGCATACCGCCGCCAACGTCGGGACCTTGGCAAGGGATGCAACGCGGTCCTGGCGCATGTCACCGGTTCCCGGAGGGCGTGCCGTACAAGGCATGTGGCTACGTTACGTCCTTTGGCAAGGACTGGGCCATTGCCGGCAGGACGCGCCTTGCCGCATGCCTTGTACGGCACGCTGAAATTGTGCGCATTACTCAGACAGGCTCCTAGGGAGAACCCGATGAAACATCCGCATCACTGGACGACCCAGACCGACGACGACGGCATCACCTGGGTGCGGCTCGACAAGGTGGGCGCCAGCGCCAACGTGCTGTCCACCGACGTCATGACCGAACTCGGCGAACTCCTGGAGAACCTGCAATCCGCACCGCCACGCGGCGTCGTCATCTTTTCGGGCAAGCAGGGAGCTTTCGTGATGGGCGCGGACATCAACGAATTCACGTCCATCGACACGTCCGAACGTGCGTACGAAGTGACCCGACAGGGCCAGCGCCTGTTCTCGGACCTCGAATCGCTGGAATGCCCGACGGTCGCCGTGCTCGACGGGTTTGCGCTGGGCGGCGGCCTGGAACTGGCGATGGCCTGTGACTATCGCATCGGCGTCGCCAACGACAAGCCGGCGCTGGGCCTGCCCGAAGTGCAGCTCGGCCTGCATCCGGGTTTCGGCGGCACCGTGCGCGCAGTGCACCTGTGCGGCGTACGTCCGGCGATGCGGCTGATGCTCACCGGCAATCCGATCACGGTCGACACCGGGCGCAAGATCGGCCTGATCGATCGCATCGTGTCGCACGACAACTGGCGGCAGGCCGCGAAAGAGATGATCGCCTCGCGGCAGCCGAAACACACCGCTCCGTTCGTGGAAAGACTCCTGAATCTGTGGCCGGTACGGCCGTTCGTGAAGATGGCGCTCACCCGGCAGGTCGCTGCCAGGGCGCGCAAGGAGCACTACCCTGCCCCCTATGCGATCGTCGATCTGTGGGCGAAGGCCGGCGCATCGGTGCACAACGGCTACGAAGCCGAAGCCAGGTCGTTCGCGCGGCTGATGTGCACGCCGACCTCGCGCAACCTGGTGCGGGTATTCTTCCTGCGCAATCGACTCAAGGCGCAGGGAAACAAGGTCGACAAATCCATCACGCACGTGCACGTCGTCGGTGCCGGCGTCATGGGCGGCGACATCGCGGCGTGGTGTGCGCTGCAGGGCCTGACCGTGAC
>JBAUVS010000340.1:0-4591 GCA_049583345.1 Woeseiaceae bacterium | reverse complement strand
TCCGACATCATCGTTCGCGCCGACCGGGCGCTGTACCGTTCGAAGCGGGCCGGCCGCAACCGCGTCGATCTCGAGTCCTCGCAGATCATGCGCGCGCCCGATGGTACGCTAAAGGCACTGGCCCGCTGAGGCGATCGCATAGGGCGTCGCGGCAGCGGGCGGCAGCGCCTGCGATGTCCGACACCATTATTTACCTGGACCCCGAGAGTCCGCTGAATCTGCAGAACCAGATCCGGCAACGGCTGGTCGACGCCATCCTCTCCGGCGCCCTGCCGCCCGGCGCCAGGTTGCCGTCCAGCCGCAAGCTCGCACAACAGCTCGGCGTCGCGCGGAACACGGTGGTCCTCGCCTACCAGCAGCTCACGGCCGAGGGCTATCTCGTCAGCCGCCAGCGCAGCGGCATCTTCGTCAACGAAGCCATGCTGGAGACGCGCGTCGGCTATAACGACTCGGCGGCACGGGCGGGGGAGGCCCGGAGCACGGCCTGGAACCGGAGGATCCGCGAGCCTGCCGTCGCCACCCGCGTCACGGCACGCGACCTGCCGAACTGGAATCAATATCCGTATCCGTTTATTGACGGCAGATTCGATGCCTCGCTGTTCCCGCTGGCGGAATGGCGCGAGGCGAGCCGGCTGGCGCTGGCCGTCGCCGACGTACGGGACTGGTCGGCCGGCAGCGGCGATGCCGACGACCCGATGCTCGTCGACGAGATACGCAGCAAGATCCTGACGCGCCGCGGGATCAACGCGCGGCCGGACGAGATCCTGATCACGATGGGTACCCAGAACAGCCTGTACCTCGTCAGCCGTTTGCTCGTGGATCGCAACGTGACCGCTGCCATCGAAGAGCCGGGCAACGCCGACATGCGCCAGCTGCTCGCCGAATCCTCCGCCCGTATCGTGCCGCAACCGGTCGATGCCGAGGGCGTCGTTGTCGACGAGGCCCTGACGTCGGCCGACGTCGTCTACGTGACGCCCAGCCACCAGATCCCGACCGCGGTGCTCATGTCGACGCGGCGTCGCGAGGCACTGGTCGAGGCGGCCGCGAAGCACGATTTCCTGATCGTCGAAGACGACTACGAATGCGAGATCAACTACCTCGACCGGCCGCAGCCGGCGTTGCGCAGCATGGACGAGACGGGCCGCGTCATCTACGTCGCGAGCCTGACGCAGGTGCTGGCGCCCGGCATCCGCCTCGGCTTCATCGTCGCCGACGCGCCGTTCATCCGCCGCGCGCGCGCATTACGGCGACGGATACTCCGGCACCCGCCGCTCAATAACCAGCGTGCTGCCGCGTTCTTCCTCTCGCTCGGGCAGTACGACGCCCTGATGATGCGGCTGGCGAAGACGCTCAAGAAGCGCCGCCTGGCGTTGCGCGATGCGTTGAACTGGATGCGCGGCGTGCCGATGGCGATCTCACCCGAAGTCGGCGGCACGACGTACTGGGTCCGCACGCCCGATGACTTCGACGTCGAGGCGTTCGCGGGCGTCGCGGCACAGCACGGCATCTTGCTGGAACCGGTCCGTCACTACTACGCCGATGAAGCCCGCGCGGAGAACTGCTTCCGCATGGGCGTAACGAGCCTGCCGCTCGAGCGCATCCGCCCCGGTGTCACGCGGCTCGTCGAGCTGATCCGCTCCCAGGTCCGGGGCCGCGTCGAACAGCTTGCGACGACGACGGGCGAGTGGCTGACGGGCGACGGCCTCCGTGCCGCGATGTCGGGTGCGACGATCCTGTACCGGGAGGTCTACGGTGCGCCCTGCACGATCCGCTACCATGCGGACGGCTCGATGACCGGCGTGCTCGGTTTCGCGAACGAGGAACGCGACAGCGGGCGCTGGCGTATCGAGGATGACCGCTTCTTCCGGCAATGGAGCCACTGGAATTACGGCGAGGAGAAGGGCTATTCCATCGTCATCGACGGCGAGCAGGTCAAGTTCTTCAACAGCGACGGCCAGCTCGTGGATACGGCATTCATCCTTCGCGGCAGTGCAAGGCGTGCGCCCGAAGACGCGGATCTGCCCGCCTGGTCCATCACGGAGACGGCAACTGGACCTATGTAGCGCCGGAGTTCGCGGCTAACGTGGCCTGCGACACTCCGGAGGGGGCATGAGCAGGATCGGTATTGCAGGGCTGCAGCTCGAAACACACAACGGCGACAACCTCGACGCGATGGAAGCGGAGATCGACGCCGTCGCGAAGCGCTTCCCGTGGGTCGACATGGTGGTGCTCGGCGAGCTCAATGCGTTCGGCGCGGACCGCAGGCACGCTCAGCCGATGCCGGGCCCGTTCGAGGACCGCTTCGCCGAGGTGGCCCGGCGCAACGAAATCTGGCTGGTCCCGGGCTCGATCCTGGAGCACGACCACCGGCACCGATACAACACCACGCCCGTCATCAATCCCGACGGCGAGGTCGTCGCACGCTACCGGAAACTGTTCCCCTGGCTGCCCTACGAGCGCGGCGTCGAGGCCGGCTCGGAATGCGTCGTGTTCGACGTCCCGGGCATCGGCCGCTTCGGCGTGTCGATCTGCTACGACATCTGGTTCCAGGAGACGCTGCGGACGCTCGCCTGGATGGGCGCCGAGGTCATCCTGCATCCGTCGCTGACGAGTACGATCGACCGCGAGGCCGAGCACTGCATGATCCGGGCCAGCGGCGCCATGTATCAATGCTACGTGTTCGACGTCAATTGTGCGGGGCCGCTTGGCGTCGGGCAATCGCTGGTCGCCGGACCCGGCGGCGAAATCGTCCACCAGTGCGGCCGGGGGCGCGAGATCGTGGCGCTGCGACTGGATCTGGACTACGTTCGTGACGTGCGTGCCAACGGCTGGCAGGGTCTCGGTCAGCCGCTGAAGAGCTTTCGCGACAGCGCGGTCGAATTCCCGCCGTACCGCGACGGTTACGCGTCCGACGCGCTCGAGGCCCTCGGCCCCCTGAACGTCGCAAGGAGCGACCGTCCCGACTCCGAGAGCTGACCAACGCGGATCCCGGCTGGACCAATTCGCACTCTGCAACTGGTCCTACGGTGCTTACCGAGCCTGCTGTAGCGTGACCCGCGAACGACAATGCCGACCATCCCGACCGTTCTTTCGGGGGAGAGACCGACGATGACGACAAGGAATACATTCCGACTGACACCTTTGGCCGCCGCGGTGGGCGGCATCGTTGCAACCGCGGCGCCGCTTGCGTTCGCGCAGAGCACGACGGAGGGGTCCGCGCAACTCGAGGAGATCGTCGTCACGGCGACGCGCCGCGAGACCTCCGTCCTCGACGTGCCCTATAACATCTCCGCGATCAGCGGCCAGACGCTGGCCAACGCCCAGATCTTCGACAACACGGAACTGATGCGCCAGGTTGCCGGTGCCTCGGTGGTCGACCGCGGACCCCGCAACTCGGGCGTCATCAATTCCATCATGATCCGCGGCCTCAACATCGACGGCGCGGCACTGGGCGACTATGCGCTGAACACCGTGCCGACGGTGTCGACGTACGTCGACGACACGCCGATCTTCGCGAATTTCGTGCTGAAAGACATCGACCGCGTGGAGGTCCTGCGCGGGCCGCAGGGCACGCTGTACGGCTCCGGCTCGCTCGGCGGCACGGTGCGCTACATCATGAACAAGCCCGATCCGTCTGCCTTCAGCGGCAGCGCGTTCGCCTGGACCAGCCAGACGGACGGCTCGGACGGCACCAACTACGGCGGCGACGTCGTGCTGAATATCCCGATGTCGTCGAGCTCGGCGTTCCGCCTCTCGGCGGGCACGATCCAGGGCGCGGGCATCATCGACTACGTCAACGAGTACGTGCTGGATAGCAACGACATCCCCGTCGCGCCGAACGGCATCCTCGATCCGGCCGCCGAGTACCACGACGTCAAGGACGCGGACACGGTCGACATCAAGTACGCGCGGGCGTCGGTGTACTTCGAGCCCAGCGATACGATCAACCTGCAGCTTTCCTGGCAGATGCAGAAGGACGACATCGGCGGTCGCCGTCAGCAGACGGTCGGCTTCGACGGCAACGGCAGGCAGTACCGCAAATACGAGATCGGCTCGGTGCAGCCCGAACCGTCGTCGCGCGACGTGGACCTCGCCAGCCTCGAGATGGAATTCGACCTCGGCTTCGCGACGCTGACTTCGAGCACGTCGACTTACGATCACAGCGGCGACAGCGTCAGCGAGAACACCGGCTTCTACGCACAGCTCGGTTGGCTCGGCCTGTACTACTACAACTACCCGCGGCCGATGGCCTCGGCCGTCCGCACCTACTCGGACAAGGCCTGGGTGCAGGAGCTCCGGCTGGTGTCGACCGGCGACAGCGACATCCACTGGGTGGCCGGCGTCTTCTATCGCGACCAGGACCTGAACTCGACGCAGGACAGCTACCTGCGCGGCTTCGAGCGATGGGCCGACCTGGCCTTCGGCGACCCGACCCTCATCGTGCAGGACCAGGACTTCGGCTACGAGCGTGACGAGAACTTCAAGGACCTCGGCATCTTCGGCGAAGTGACCTGGGACGCCACGGATACCTTCCACCTGACGCTCGGCGCACGCTGGTTCAGGAACAAGTACACGAACGACACCTACATGC
>JBAUVS010000339.1:0-9169 GCA_049583345.1 Woeseiaceae bacterium | reverse complement strand
ATCCGGCCACACCCATCGAGACGATCGACGACATCCCGCCGCTCGTCGCCACCTCCGTCGTGCGCGGAAGCCAGCAGGGAGAGAGCCACGGCGGCGTATTCCTGATCGAACCCGCGTCGCGGTCCGTGCGGCAGCTGCTCGACTGGGACAGCGCGGACATCGACTGGACCGGCCGCGGCTGGGACCGCGGCCTGCGCGGCATCGCATTTTACGGCGACGAGGTCTACATCGCGGCGAGCGACGAACTGTTCGTCTACGATCCCGGGTTCCGGACACGGCGCTCGTTCCGTAACCCGTATCTCAGGCATTGCCACGAGATCCACGTGCATCGGGGCGTGCTGTACCTGACGAGCACGGGCTTCGACAGCATCCTCGCCTTCGACCTCGAGAATCAGCAGTTCAGCTTCGGCATACACGTCGCCAGAACCGACGGCGCCTGGCACGCGCGGCGATTCGATCCAAACAGTGTGGCGGGTGACGCGGCGGGTCCGCGACCGTCGAACCTGCTGCATCTCAACAACATCCGCTGCGACGACCAGGGCCTCATCATGTCGGGCCTGCGTACCCGGGGCATCGTCGGCCTCGGCGCCGAGATGCATCTCGTCCAGCACGTCGAGCTCCCTCCGGGCGTCCACAATGCCCGCCTCTTCGCCGACGGCGTACTGTTCAACGACACGGCCGCCGATTACCTGCGCTACGTGACCCGCGACGGGCAGGAACGGCGTTTCCCGTTCCCGAAGTACGACCCGGCGGAGATCGAATTCGCCGGCGTCGATGATTCGAAGCTCGCCAGGCAGGGCTTCGGGCGGGGCCTGTGCGTCATCGACGAGCGGCTGGTCGCGGCCGGATCTTCGCCGTCGACGGTCAGCGTCTTTGATCTGGCGAGCGGCCAGCGCGTGTTCTCGGTGAACTTCTCGATGGACATACGCAACGCGATCCACGGCCTCGAGGTGTGGCCGTTTGCTTTGCCGGAGTAAGGACCTGGCTCAGCCCCTTAGTCCGGCGGCGCTCCGTTATCACTTTCTTCAGTCGGCATCATCATGATAGGCGTGTGAAGAGTAACGCAAAGCCCGCGGAGTACTGGCCGGCTTCGTTGGCCGGGTTTCCGCTTGATCCGCCGGTCAGGCATCACCAGGATCAACCCGGAATGCCTCTCCGGCAGCGTAGGTATCGAAGAACTCGCGGAACCGCTGCACCTTTCCGTCTTTGATGTTAACGATATGAACGAATTCCGTCTCGTATTCCGCGCCCGTTCGTCGCACACGACATTTGGTGAAGCCAACTACCGCCACGGCATCCGCATTCGACAAAAACTCCCTTGGCTCCAGAACCAGCACCTCTTCTGCTTCATTGCCAATCTTCACCCACTCGAGAAACCCGTCGTGACCGTGCCGGGTTCCACCTGCCGGGTTGTAGGGATTCGGTGGCTCGCCCCATTCAATGGTAGGGCTCAATAGCGAAAGCATGGTTGGGACATCGCGCCTTTCGAACGCTTGGTATAGAGCTCTTACAAGAGCCAAGTTCTTGTCTGATGTCGGCACCAGTGCCTCCCAGCTTACCTGGACGGTGCGCCGCCTAACGACCAAACTCAGCGGCGTGGCGAGCCGGCGCTCCCCCCGCTTTTCTCTTCGCAAGGCGAGCGACGGCCTGACATGTTAGCTGCAGCGCTTTGTTAGACATCTTCGACGACGTACGAATGTTCGATTGCGAATTCATCCCTGGACTATATATCGTTCCAGGGCGCATACAGCAAGAGCATCGCAATCACGACAACTGGGGCGATGATGTCGACATAGAAAACGGGTCCTGCATTGCCCGGGTTGACGTTGCCCGTATTCCTCAAGTCACGGTAATGCACAAATGCCGCTCCAAGATACAGAAACGAACCGACGATGCCCGGAGCCAGGAAGTACGCGCCCCTGAACCAGATGGAAAGGAACCCGGCCACGCCAAGGCCGACCTCTACCCAACCCAACTCATGTTGAAAACCGCTTCCCGTCGCCCACCCGATTGATTTGGCGATCTGGTCCGAGTTGAACAGGTGCTGAAGACCGGCCAAAAGCGTCGCCAGGCCGTAGAATCCCGCCAGCAACCAAATGAGACTGATTTCAGCGATGCGTGAAACGGGCTGCAGACCCGGCCCCGTGAGCATGACGTGAACGACAGCTCCCAATACTGATGTCGAGAAGACGACTATCCAGTACATGGACCTTCCTTCTGAACACAGCGCAAGAACGTAGTCTCCCGCGCTGGGGCGAGACGGGTCAGATCGTTAATGCTCTGCTGGCCGAACCGAATCGAGGCACCTAAGCTTCTGAATTCACTCGCCTGGCGCGATTTGCCTCGACAGGTCGCGAGGAATGATAGGTCAGCTTCCATCGGGCTTCTCGAAGTGAATGAGAAACGCCAACCTGTGGCCAAAGAATGCTTTTTCGCGAAAGCCGGTTGAGACGGCGAGGCCGGTGACGGTATTGCGAGACTGGAAGTGCGGATCGAAGATCACTTCGACAATCGCAAGGATGCCGCCGGGTTTGAGGGCGTAGAACAACTCGGAAAAAGCCGCTGCGCGATTCGGGACTTCCCCCAGGACGGTAACCAGAACCTCCCGATCGAAATGGTTGGCGGGGAGCTTGCTGTCACCGAGTGCGGCAGCGAGGAACTCCACGTTCTTGTAGCCTATCGCCTCCGTCTTGGCGCGGGCTCGGGCAAGCATCCCCTGCTGAATATCAAGCGCAACGACGCGGCCCGTCGGACCAACGCTCCGGGCCAAAGGAACTGACAAACGCCCCGGCCCACACCCAGCATCCAAGACCGTCATGCCACTGGAGAGCGCAAGACTGTCGACAATGAATGCAGCGCGGTTTGTCTTGGTGAACGGGTTATCGAGTTCCACGAGCCAACTCAACCAAGCTGGACAGGGAAGACTCTGGCGACGTGAAGCAAGGCGCCATATGGTTGCCACAAGGACTATCGCGACGATTGCAAGAAGAACAATGATGGATTCAGTCATGAAAGGACTACAGGAAATTGCGCCCAACGTCGGGGATGAGCGGCAGGGAAAAGTGGAGCGGCCATTGCTCCCGCAAGGGGCGTGACACTTTTGGCTGTCCGCTCCATCCCCCTGGTTAGGCGGCGCCTTGCATCCGGTTTGCGAAGTCCCGACCGGAAGTGGGCGGGGGCAGCTCCCTGCCCTCCGCCTTGTAGAGTTCGATCGCCTCTTCGACAATTTGGCAGAGTTGTTCGAAGACGGCCTGCTCATCAGGGCCGTGACACCCGCCCATCAACAATCCGGGAGCGCTTCCGACGTAGCACTGGTCTTCGTCTGACCATTCGACAATTTTCACGTACCTGGCGCTGGCTTTCATTTCGCTAATTCCTCGAGCGCTCGCTTGACCGCATGAACCTGGTACTGTTTCGCGTCATCTCCCAGTTTGCCTGAAATGGTGAGCGGTTTCGACAAGTCGGGGTGAACATAATTTCTATGGCTCCCCCTCCCGCCCCGGTTCTCGAAGCCCGCACGCTCTAACGTCGAAATGAGTTCTCGGACTTTCGGGGCCATAGCCCCTTGTAGCAACGCTTCCGCCGGCAATCGACTGCCGATTCTCGCCTTTTCGCATTTGTTTCAGCGCCGCCTGGTGCAGCGACTTGTTAGGCCACGTCATTCCCTCCAATCGTCGAGTCGGTCTCAGTTGCTGCGCGAGTCTTGAATTTGTGCAACATGATATAGACAGCGAGCGGAGTCGCCACTATCGCAAAGAGAGCGCCACCCAAAAACCAAAGCCAACCCGGGGCAGGAGGATTCTCTGCCAGATGATAGATTCCGTACGGCATTCCCAAAAGCAATAGCCAAGGAACTGGATGTATGACGGCAAAGATGAGAGGCCAAATCGACATTGGCTTCTGTTGCAACGACGTGCTGCCAGGATCCCGGCCCAACCCAGCCATTAGCAAAGCGACCCAGTGAATCACAAGCTTCAGCACCAGCGTTCCGGCGATAAGGCCTGGCATGAATGCGGCGATGTACAGATAGTCGCTCATGATGTGACCCAACATCCGCGCTCAGCGGCAAAGTCAAGCTGGCGCGCCAAGTGCGCATGCAGACGGCGCGAGAGCTTACCTTTGTCCGCCTGCAGCGCGTTGTCAGGCCGCAGAATAACTCCTACTGCTACTCCTCCAAACAAGGCACTTCTTCCTCGTTGACAAATATATAATGGGCCACGTTCTGTCGGGTTCGCTGCGCTACCAGTACTCGATGATCCGCTGAATCTTGCCGTCTGCGATCTCGAAAACCCACAATTGTTGACGCTGCACCGGAACCCACTTAGCGCCCTCCTTGCCTTCGAAAGCAACATCAGTCTGGACGGCTACAACGTCTCGCCCAGGCAACGTTGCTGTCACTTTGATTCTGGCGTTCCGGGTGGTCCCGAGAAAGCGCAGCATCCCTTCGCGCGAGCTGTCGAGGCCCTCCATTCGTATGCCCACTCTTGGATGCTCGTAAACCAGCGTTTCGGAGCAGAGCACCAACGCTGCCTCCACGTCTGCCGGGAGGGCACCCTGCTGCATCGTAGCTTCCCGCGCCTCCAAGTAGCGAGCCGCAAGACCAAGTGGACTGGACTGCGAAACTTCACCGGCGCCGCAAAGAGATGCGCCGAATGCTATGAGGAGTGAGGCAATGCTGAGCTGCAATCTCATGTGTTCTCCGTCGATGACTCGATCATGCGAACTACTGTAATGCCGCCGTCTAACGTTCCGGTTAGCCGGCACAGAACGGGCTACCGAGCACGAACATATCGGCAAACCTGAGCGCCCGTGCTCGCTTTGGCTGTCGACTCCAGCGTGAAGGGGATCGCCTTTCCATTTTCGGCGAAGATCGTTTTCCCCCCGCCGAGGATGATCGGTTCGATCGTGAGCAGCAACTCATCGACAAGGTCGGCGGCGAGCAACGATCGGACCATTGTCGCACTGCCATACACGTAGATGTAGCCCCCCGGCCGCGCGCGAAGTTCGGACACCGTCCGCAAGAAGTCGGCGCCACGAATAATTGTGGTGGGGTTCCACGTCGCGTCCTTCTCGCTGAGCGTATCGGACACAACGTACTTCTGCACGCGGTTGATCCAATGGGTGAATGGATCTCCTGAGCGACTGGGCCATGCGGCGGCCGAGACCTGATAGGTGCGGCGTCCTTGTAGGAGCGCATCACTCTGCCCAGCGAGTTCGGCATACATGCCGCCCATAACCACGGGGTCGAAATACTTCATTGACCATCCGCCGTGACTGAAGCCGCCGTCGGTGTCCTCGCTAGCTCCCCCTGGAGCTTGCACGACACCGTCAAGGCTGATGAATTCTGTGATGAGCGTTTTCATCAAATCTCCTGGTTTTGCGAGTTTGTTGATGTGAGTCAGCGGCCCCCGTGCCGGCTAACGCTTGAGCTCACCCGCGCCAGTACTTGGCGCAGTGGTTTCGACTGCAGACAAGTACGGCTGGCGGCAGGTGCAGCGATTTGTTAGGCGGCGCCTGCGCTTTGTTTATGCCCACGTGCCACCCGAACACCGATAATGGCAAATATTGCCCCGATTAGTACCGCCAACCAAAACCCTCCCGCGCTGCGACTCAATGCAAGCAACCCCTCTGAATGAATAAACCCAGGTGCTAGCCCATCGCGGAAGAAGATAGAACCCGACAAAATATAAGAGAACGAAAACACCGATAAGAAGAAAAATATTGCAACCACGACTTTTCGTGGCATTGCTGCATTGGTTCGCATATATACCAATACGGTTACAACAGTCGCCACAGGCACGCCGCCAACCAAAGCGCTTGAGCGACAAAGTCCAGCACTTGCACCATTTTTCCGTGCTGCCTAACGTCGAAGCTCACCGGCACTTGACGCAGGCCGCCTGGAGTGGCAGCGCAAGGCGGGCTGAGTCAAGTGTCCGGTGCAGCGACTGGTTTGGCTGCTCCACTACGCAGCCTCGAATCGGATCTTCCGGACCTCTGACAGGTCCGCCGTCTTCTTCGCCTCCCACAGATCGTAGCTGTGCTGCATAGCAAGCCAGCTTTCCGGTGACCGGCCAAGCGCCTTCGAAAGGCGAAGAGCCATCTCGGGACTGACTCCGCTTCGCTTTGCAACAATGCGCGCAAGCGTCGACGGGGATACATCGAGGTTCTGCGCCAGCGATCTGATGCTGATGTCGAATGGCGCGATGTACGTTTCCCGGATGTACTCACCGGGATGCGGTGGATTGTGCATACCCATCAGTGATAATCCTCGTAGTCCAGCACATGGACATTTCCGTCTACGAACTCAAATGTCAGCCGCCAGTTGCCGCTCACCCAAATCGACCACCGTCCTTTCAATCGCCCCCGAAGAGGATGCAATCGATATCCGGGCACTTCCATATCTTCGATCGTCAGGGCAGTGTCCAGAGCGGCTAACTGCAATCTAAGTCGGTCGGCATGCCTGGGCTGAATCCCGGCTTTCGTTCCCGTCTCGAAGTACCGCTCTAGTCCCTTGTGCCGGAAAGACTTGATCACACGACAAGTATAGCGTGTTGCGCATCGCGCAACAAGTGTCTGAGCAGTCTAACGCTTAAGCTCACACGCACTTGATTTGGTCTGCTTTGCGCGGCAGCGCAAGGCAGACTGGATCAAATGGCGGGTGTAGCGCATTGTTAGGCTGCTGATTCGATCCCGACATCCCAGCCTGGAAAAACCAATACGGCTGGGTGACATTTAAGTGCTCTGGCAAGAACTTTTGCCCTTTCTACTCCGAGGCGCACTCGGTCATTCTCAATCGCCGAAATCGTTGACTGGGGGATGCCGCTCAGCTCTGCCAGTTCGTTCTGGCTGAGTTCCTGAAGCTCGCGCAGAATCCGTACCGACTCACCAGTCGATACTTCGAGATGCCGCTTGGCAGCGCGAAAGTCCTTCATGTCACTTCTTCCGGTAGTCATGGGGTGTCAACTCTATAACCAGGACGAAAACATCTTCCTTCTCTACGCGATATATGACCCGATATTGCTGGTTCAGTCTGGACGAACGATGACCCTTCCACTCACCTCGCAACGCCTCGTCATTGAATCCGCGAATTAGCCCCAGTCCATTGGGGCCAGAAATCTGGACAATGTCTTTCCACTTTTCATACCGCTTGAGAACATCCTTGGGCAACTTGCGAATGTGCCGCTGAATATTGCGGTGTTCGAAGATCTGCCACATATGGTTTTTAGTATATATACCATTATTAGTATGTCAAGAGTGAGGCTGCGGACTGCAGCCTAAAGCCGCGCACCAATTGCAGGTCACTGCTCATGGCTGGGCAGAGCAACAACTCCGATTTGTTGCCACATTCCCAGCATGTCGAGCTGCTCCCACGCTTCCACAACCTTGCCGCCCCTAAATCGATAAATCGTAATGCCGCCAATCCTGATACGTTTGCCAGTTGGCGGTACGCCGGGGAGCTCACCTGTATGCGTGCCCGTGGCTGTCCATCGGCCGACGACCGTATCGGCACCGGGAATGACCTCCTCGAACGTTACGCGCGCGTCTGGAAACGCACCACGATACATCCCGATCGCGCGTTTCCAGGTTTCCCGATTACCCACACCCTTCGGCATATGCGGGCCGTGGTACTTCCCGTCCGACGACATCACCTCGTCGACAACGCCCAGTCGGCCATGATTCCAAATGTCGTTGGCAATGCGGGAAATCAATCTCTTACGGTTCTCATACTGCTGCGCTTCCATCGAATCCTCCTACCGCGCCGAGGCTACACTACGGGTTGGGACCCCCTAACGTCGAAGCTCACCGGCACTTGACGCAGACCGCCTGCAGCGGCAGCGAAAGGCGAGCTGGGTCAAGTGTCCGGTGCAGCGACTGGTTAGGCATCATGTTCTTCGTACCCAACGAATGGGGTTGCGACGAAAGTGCATGACCGCAACCACGAGAATCTCCTGACTGAGCACGCGGAAAAACACGCTGTAGGGAAATCTCTTGAGCATGGCTCTTCGAGTATTTCGGAGTATCACGGGGAAGTGCTCCGGATTCTCCTGGATTCGCTGTACGGTTTCCTCGGTCCTCGCTAGGAACTGGGCTCCCAGCCCGGCTTTCTGTTCCTCGTACCAGATCGCTGCTTCTTCAAGGTCCGCCGCGGCCTCGGGGCGAAACCGCAGCGAGATCACTCGATACGACCCTGGACCTGTCTGAGTACTTCCGCCCAAGGAATGCCAGCGGTGTCCCCGGCGTCGATTCGGTCAAGCCGGGCGTTCAGCTCGACTTGTTGTTCGGTGGTAAGTGGAATCTTGTCCGGATGGTCAGAAAGACTGTCCCAGAGAGCACCAAGCAATCGGAGGCGCTCCTCAATGTCCAGCGATTCGATGTCAACGGCGGACCTGCTCATACGGCCGATTATAGCGCTCTCGATGACTTGGCAAAGGACCCAAATCTGCCTTTTTGGCCAGGATGACGCCCAACGTTTGAGCTCACTGGCAACGGCGCGCCTGGCGCGGCTGTTGCCTCCCTTGCAAGGGCCGTGACAGGCGCCCGTTGGCCCGTGCAGCGATTTGTTATATGGCATGTTCATTTCAAGTTGAATATCGATTCTAGAAAACTGACCGGCATTGGATGAACATTGCTTGCCGGATCATTGACTAGCTTCTTTAGCCTTCTACTCGCCTCTTTCGCAGACGACACAAAAGAGTAAGCCAAACAAATTACTACGATACAAAGTCCCAGATCGACGATGTCGTACGGTGACGGAGCGACAGCCGATGCAGCCATGTCGATAGCTGCAAAAATGATAGCGAGCCCAGCAATTACTGCAGAAGGAACACATATGATTGACAGTACCAAATAGACAGTTCTGGACCGACGCAATGATTGGTCCAACTCCAACGCACTTGAAATTGACCGTCTAATCGTGCCACCCAATCCTAGTAAACGACATGTTGGACGATGCCATATAACGCTTGAGCTGAGCGGCGCGGCCGCAGATGTTTGAACTTGGCACTTTTATCTCCCACGCGGCCGCTCCAGCGATTTGTTAGGCGGCCGTTCGCGGCAAGTCAGTCTTCTCATTTTCCGCCCCCGAGCCCAAGTATCGCAATCTTCACAAGTCGAGCTGCTTCGTCTACATCTGCGGCGCTGAGGAGTGTCATCTCATACCAAGGCGAGC
>JBAUVS010000338.1:0-2291 GCA_049583345.1 Woeseiaceae bacterium | reverse complement strand
GATTTCGCTCGGCATCGTGCCGGGGGCCGGGGGGACGCAGCGGCTGCCGCGCCTGATCGGCGTGCGCCCGGCGCTCGAACTGCTGCTTTCGGGCCGTTTCGTCAATGCCGACGAGGCGCTGAAACTGGGCCTGGTCGACGCCGTCGCCGACGGTGACCCGTTGGATTTCGCCCTCGAATATACGAACGGCCTCATCGAGGAGGGCAAGGGTCCGCGTCCCGTTGCCGAGATGGCTTTGCGCAGGGACGAGGCGACCGGTGAGTTCCTGCGCACCGAGCGGGCGCGCCTCGCCGGCGCGGCGGATGGCCGGGTCGTGCCGCTGATGGACGTCGATGCCATCGAAGCCGCACTCGACCTCCCGTTCGCCGAAGGCCTGGTGCGCGAACGGGAGATCAGCGACGCGTCGCTCGAGACGGTCGAGTCGCGGGCGATGCGGCGCCTGTTCTTCGCCGAGCGACAGACGTCGCGCATACCCGGGATCGATCCCGGGCTGGCGAGTGAGATCGGCAGTGCCGCGATCATCGGCGCGGGCACCATGGGCAGAGGCATCGCGATGGCGTTCGCGAACAGCGGCATCCCGGTGACGTTGCAGGATGTCGACAGGCCGACCGTGGACAAAAGCCTCGCGGCAATCCGCGCGGAATACGACAAGCGGGTGCAGCGCGGCCGGATGACCGCGGAGTCGGCGGAAGCCAAAATCGCCCTGATCCACGGTTCGGCCGAGTTCGCCGACGTTGCAACGGCCGACCTCGTGATCGAAGCGGTCTTCGAGAGCATGGCGATCAAGAAGGAGATCTTCGAGCGCATGGACGCCCACTGCAAGCCCGGCGCGATACTGGCCAGCAATACGTCGACGCTCGATATCGAAGAGATCGCCTCGGCCACCCGCCGGCCGGCCGACGTCGTCGGACTGCACTTCTTCAGTCCGGCGCACGTGATGCGCCTGCTCGAGGTCGTGCGATCGGCACAGACTTCGGACGCGGTGCTGGCGACGGCGATGAAGCTCGCCGGCCGGCTCAGGAAGATCGGCGTGTTGTCGGCCAACGCGTACGGCTTTATCGGCAATCGCATGATGGATCCCTACGGGCGGGAGGCAGAGCACATGCTGCTCGAAGGTGCCACGCCGCAGCAGATCGATGCCGCGCTGGAGCGCTTCGGCATGGCGATGGGCCTGCTCGCCGTATTCGACATGGCCGGAGTCGATGTCGGGGTGCGGGTACGCGAAGCACACGCCGACAAGCTGCCTGACGATCCTGGCTTCTACCGTGCGTCAGCCTTACTGGTCGAGAACGGCATGCTCGGGCAGAAGTCCGGGGCCGGCTATTACCGCTACGAGCAGGGCTCGCGAGAGCGGCATGAGAATCCGGCGGCGCTGGAGTTGTTCGAGCGTGAGGCACGGCGCCTGGGCATCGAACCGCGAGAGATCGACGATGAGGAGATCGTGTCGCGCTGCGTCTGCGCCCTGATCAACGAGGGTGCCCGTGTGCTGGAGGAGGGCGTCGCATTGCGTGCGGCGGATATCAACGTCGTCTACACCGCCGGTTACGGATTCCCCCGCCATCGCGGCGGTCCGATGTTCCATTGCGACACGCTCGGCGTCGCCCGCGTCGTCGAAAAGTTGCAGGAGTTCAGCGAGACTCTCGATGCTCGATACTGGCAGCCGTCGGCACTCCTGCTGCGACTCGCCGAAGCGGGTGGCAGCCTGGCGGACGCCGAGGCTCCCTGAATCGGGCGCGTTCGACGATGGCGACGCCCCAGTGCAGGGCACCGCACACCACGCTCGCCACGCCGACCGCGGTGTGCGCCGCGCTGGCGGCCATGAGCCAGCCTTCGTTACCGACATAGAGTACGCCGAGCGCCGACAGGCCCGCGGCGAGCAACAGGCCGATCGTCGGCAGCCCCGTACGCAGATGGCGCCGGCTGCGCCAGCCCACGCGCACATGGATGCTCCAGAGCGCGCCGGCGAAACCGCACATGAGCAGCGCCAGCGCCGAGTGCAGCGCGGCGACCCAGAGTCTCTGAGCGCCCGGCAACCGCCACGCGACATCCCAGCCGAAACGAAACTCCAGCGCCGTCGGCAGCAACAGCAGACCCGTCGTCGCGAGCAGCGCGAAGCACGTCGCCAGGCTCGGCAGGAAGCGGTGCGGATAGCCTTTCATTGCGCCGTGCTCCCGGCTTCCAGCAACGTGCCTCCGAGACGCCGTATCGATGCCGCTCGCTGAGCGTCCGGCAGCAACGCGGCGACCTTGGTCAGGGCGTCGGCGCGCCAGGCGTGGCGCGCCAGCACGGTC
>JBAUVS010000337.1:0-12447 GCA_049583345.1 Woeseiaceae bacterium | reverse complement strand
GCGCGCGCCCCCGGCCGGCCCGATGCCCGCGACCGGACTGGCCACCTTCGTCGTCGTGCGCGCAGCGATGCCCGAACCGCCGGTATTGCGGCTCATATTGGCGGTATTGATGCCGCCCGAGGCGGTGCCGGCCTTCGAGGTAATCATCGAGCGCTCGTTGCGCGTGCTCTCGCCGACCGCGCCGGTCAGCGGACGTTCCTCTTCGACTTTCGCGAGCAGGTCCTGGTCGACGAGACCGGACAGGTCGTCGGCGAACGGCATCAGGGCCGCCTGCGCCTGGGCACGCGCGACCTCGGTCTTGTCCGGCTCGGGCTGCGGTTCCGGCTTCGTCTCCGGCTCCGGCTCCGGCTCGTTCTCGACGACCTTTTCGGGCTTCTCCTCGGGCTTGGGCTCGGGTTCTTCTTTCTTCACCGGCGGCGGCGGCGGCGGTTGCGGCTTCTCTTCGAGCAGGAGCTGGGCGATCCGCGGCGGGATCTCCTGCACGTCGTAGGGTTCGGGCTCGGGCGTCGGGATGAACGGCCAGGCCAGGCCCAGCACCACGACGACCAGGAATACCGTCCGGAGCAGGCGCCGGTACTTGCGCTCCTGCCCCTCGTCGGCCGTCCATGGCAGCTCGTACTCTCTGTAGAACGGTAGATCCACGCGCTACTCCCTAATCGTCCCTAGCGTGCCGCCTGCAGCGACTCGAGCTTTTCGGAGCTCTTCTGCAGGACGGCCAGCGAGATCCGGCCGTAGTCCGATTCCGTGCAGGTCGCCATCACTTTCTTGAGGAGCCGGTACGGGATGTCCCGGTCGCCCATGATCGTCACCTCGCGGCCAGCGATGTCCTGCTTCGCCTCGCGCTTCAGCACACGGTCGTTCTGCGACTTCAGTGCCTCGCGCAGCGCCGGAATGTCGTTGCCCTTGATCCTCATGACGTCGGCGACTTTGGCGACGGGCGATCCCTGCACGATGATGTCCTCCTCGCCGATCAGGATGACGACCGTCTCCTTGGCCTTCTGCTCCGCGATCGATTCGGGCAGCTGGACGTCCTTGGCGTTCGGCAACGTCTCCACGTCCGAGGAGTTGACGAGCAGGAAGAACACCAGGATCGTAAAGATGTCCATGAGCGAGACGAGGTTCAGAGTTCCGAGTCCCTTGTGCCGCTTGTGGTGTTTCGCCATCCGTTTGGCGCGTGCCGACTTGACCATGGCTCAGGCTCCCTGGCCGGTGACCGGTGCGTCACCGATCGATATGTCCGGGAACAGGTCGGTGCGGACGATGGAATCGTCTTCGACTTCTTCCTCGATGCGGACCCGATCCATAACCTGGACCAGCGTGTCGTACGCGATGTCCGACTCGAGCAGGATCGACGCGTCCGTCTTGGATGGATAGTGCCGCTTGAGTTCCGACAGCTTGGCACTCAGCGCGTCGAGGTCGTACTCGCCGCGATCCGAATTGGGATACACGCCGAGCAGCCCCTGATTGCGGTCGCCCACTTCGATCTTGTCCTTGCGGATGATGACCTCCAGCTGGAATACCTGGTCCTGCGGATCCGCGGGCTCGGTCGAGGAGCCTGGCAGGTTCAGTTCGAGAACCGCCAAACGCGAGAACACCGCCGTGATCAGCAGGAACGGCACCAGGATCACCATCAGGTTCATGAAAGCCGTGATGTTGAGGTCGGTCGCGTCTTCGCTGTGACGACGGCCGCCTCTGCGGCGAACACTCATGGTCAGGCTCCGGCGGACTTCAGCTGGCGTTCGGTTACCGCGTTGAGGAACTTGACGCTCGCCATCTCCAGGCTATCGACCAGCTGATTCGTCTTGGTCTGCAACAGCGCATGGATCAGCAGCAACGGGATCGCTACCATGAGGCCGAACGCCGTCGTGTTCATCGCCACCGAGATGGATGCCGACAGCATGTCGGCCTTGTCCGCCGGATTCGCATTGGATACCGCGGTGAACGCGTTGATCAGGCCGATGATGGTGCCAAGCAGCCCCAGCAGGGTGGCGATATTGGCCAGCGTCGCGAGATAGTGCGTGCGCTTCTCGAGACGCGGCAGCACTTCCATCATGCTCTCCTCCATCGCCTTCTCGATGTCGTCGCGGCGCCGCGCCGATTTCACGCGGTACAGGCCGTACGTCAGGATCGAGCCGATGGCGGCTTTCGACTTGGCGGTGACCTGTGCCGCTTCCTGGAAGTTGCCGGCCTTGAGAAACGGCACGATCTTCTTCCAGAGCGCGCGATTGCTCGCACCGCTCATCGTGAGGTACATCCAGCGTTCGATCGCGATCGCGACACCGAATGCGAATACGAAGACGATCGGGTACATGAACGGACCGCCCTCCTGAAAGAATCGCACAATTGCGCCCATGGTCTTGCTCCTCGGTTTTCGCTCTGTCAAATTGCGGCTCGTCCCTCTCGCGCGTCCCTGCGCTCCGGGACATTCGGCCATCCCGGCCAAAAAGCCGCCCCTACGGTTTATCCTCGCCGTACAGGTCGTCGTAATAGCCGACCTGGCGAATGAATTCGTCTCTGTCCAGCGGTGCCAGGACCTCGTCGAGCAGCGTGTTCACCGGTTTGCCGATCAGGTTGCCCGGGTCCGCCTTGTGCCACGGCACGATGTACAGGACCTTCGGCAGTTCCTGGTTGCCCGTGATCTCCGTGCGGCCCAGTTCCAGGCTGTCCATCACCTTGCCGCCGCTCGCCTTGCTCACCACCGCGGGTGCCGGATCGGGGCTGGCCGCTCGCGGCTTCGCCTCTGCCGGCGCCTCCGGGCGCGTCGCCGGCGTATCCGCCGCCGGCTCGAGCGCCGCGGAAGTGTCGACGGCCGGCTGCAGATCGTCGTCTGCCGGTGCGTCCTGGCCCAGCGCCAGCGCCGATACCAGCAGTAACGCCAGCGCGATGCCGGATCTTGTGCCTTTCAGATCTGCTGCTTGCATACCGTCATTCCGCCACGTTTGCAGTCCGCTGATTGGCCGTCACGCGCCGTTTCAGGTCCGCGATCCATTTCTCCACCTCTTCGTCACCGCCCACGAGCTCCTGGTAGGCCTCGAAATGCTGCAGTGCCGCATCCAGGTGCTGCAGGTACAACTCGTTCAGCACACCCAGGTTGTAGTGTGCCAAGGCGTAATCCGGTGCCGCTGTGACGGCCTTCAAATATGCGGCTTCTGCCTCGGCGAATTTGCCCTCTCTGCGCCGCAACATGCCCAGCTGGTTCAGCGCTGCGGGATAGTCCGGCTCCAGCGCCAGCGCGGCGTCGATCGATTGCTGCGCCGCCGGGTCGTCGCCGTTTTTGGCCTGGATGATCGCGAGATCGACGTAGGCGCCGGGGTACGCCGGGTATTGCAGCAGGAATTCCTTCAGGCGCAGTTCGGCCTCATCGTAATCGCCGGCCGCCATGACCGAGACGGCCTGCTCGAACAGGGTCTGGGCCTGCGGCGGGATCTCCGGCTGGCCAGCGTTTGCGGCGGCGCCCGTGTCTTCCTCCCGCGGCCCGGTCGACGCACAGCCCGCCGCAGCCAGCACCGCGGCCGCCACCAGCAGCTTCAGCACCTGCTCAAAACAGCGTCGTAACGACATCTTCACTGCGCTCCGCCTTCGCGTATCTCGCCGGCATCATCTCGGCCAGACGCTCGAAACTCTTCTTCACCCATTCGTCGTAGACCCCGTCGACCGTGCGATCGGCGTTTGTCTTGTAAAGATCGATCGCCTTCTCCTCGAACGGGTAGACCTTTTCCTCCAGCAACACGTCGTATTGCTCGAGAGCCGCCTCGTCGAGATCCTTCGGCCGTTCCGATGCCATGAGGTCTTTACTGAACTGCTGGTAGGCTTCGCCGAGCCGGTACGTCGCCGCCGTGGTGACCTCGGCGACGCCGTAGTCCGCCGCGTCCGTGTAGGCCTTGATGACGTCTTCCATCAGCGAGCGCTTCAGCTTCATGCTGTCGGCGAGCGGCTGCGTCAGCTTCACGACCAAGAAGCGCCGCCGGACCGGCTCGGCGAGTTCCAGCGACGCCTTCGCGGCCAGGTACCGGGTGCGATCGGAGCGCTGCGCGCCGGCCGTGGCATCCACCTGCACGAGGTCGTGCAGCCGGGCCGTCAAGGCGGCCTCGTCGCCTGCGGCGCGTGCGATCTCCAGCAGGCGATTGCGGGCCTCGATGGATTCGGACAGCGGATCCGGATAGCGGGCGACGATGTCTTCGAGCACACGCTGCTCGTTGGCGGCGGAACCCGCCTTCTTGTAGAGATCGGCGGCCTTCCAGAGCGCCTCGCGGCGTTCCGCGTCGGAGGCCGACGCGGTGCCGGCGATTCGCTCGAACTCCTGCGCGGCGTCCTCGCCGCGCCCCGAGTTGAGATACGAGACGGCCAGCTTTTCCGTCACGTCGTCGGCGAACTTGCTGTCCGGATAGTTGCGGCGGAAGGCCTCGAGTACGCCGGACGCGCGATCCCAGGCACCGAGCGTGATCAACGCGGCGGCCGCATCGTAATCCGCCGTCGCGCGGATCTCCGAGTCCGGCACGACCTGCCCGATGCGCTGGAAATGCGCGACGGCCGTCTCCAGATCGCCGGCGTCCCTGGCCGCCTCACCCTGCTTGTAGATCGACGAGGCGATGCGCTCCTTCACCTGGTGCGTCGCCTCCGCATCGTCCGCCGGGATATACGGGCGCAGCTTGTAATACGACTGCTCCGCGTCGGCGAAGTCGCCGAGATCGAACTGCGAGTGCGCGATCACGGTCCATGCCGTCCTGGCGAGCTGCGGCTCGACCGGCGGTTGCTTGGCAATCACGGTCTGGCCGACAGCAATCGCGAGATCGAATTGCTTCTGCGCGTACAGGTCCTCGGCCACCGTCGTCAGCACGGGCCCCGACTCGGGATGCTCGGGGAAGGTGTCGGCGAAGCGGAGGCCGCTGTCCAGGTAGCGCTTGTGCCAGACCGCCCTGGCATCCCCCTCGAGAGACTTTTCCTCCTCCCGGTAGGCGAGGATGGCCGCGTAACCGGCCTCGGCCGAGTGCGAGTGCGGCGGGTAATCGTAGGCGGTGTGCTCGTACTCGGTCGCAGCCTCGGCGTATTGCCCGCTCTCGAACAGCACCTCGGCGAGCAGGAAGTTCGTGTTGGCCGAATCGGGCTCACCGGGGAAATACGAAAGGTACTTGCGATAGTAGCGCGCCGCCTCCTGGTAGTTGCTCCTGGCGCCGTCCTTCTGCGCTTCGGCGTGATAGTACTTCGCGAGGTCGGTCAGATTATCCTTCAGGTGCGCCTCGACAGCGGCGTTCTCCGCAGGCGGGTTGCGCAGCCAGAAGCCGCCGTCCATGCCGTAGCGCTCTACGAAATCCTTCTTGCCGTCGAGCACGAGGCTCGGGAATCCGCCGCGCTTGTACGCTTCTATGACCTCGACCTGCAACAGCGGCGCCTTGGGATGGAACGGATCCTTGTCGACGAATGCCTCGTACGCCTTCGCCGCGTCGACGTAGCGTTCCTTCTCGAGGTACAGGTCGCCGAGATTCCGGTAGATCACGTATGTGTAGGTCGGGTGGCCCCGCTTATCGAGGTAGTCGTCGATGCTCTTCGGGCCGTCCATGTACGAGAAACTGATGGAGAGCACCCGGAACGTGTCCTCGACCAGTTCCTGATCCGGCCGGCTCAACTGTGCCAGGCGATCGTCGCCGTCCTTCAGTTCGATCCCGCCGATTTTGCGGTCCAGCAGGTCGAAGAACGGGTCCAGGCTCTCTTCGTGCCGGCCCAGCTTGAACTGCGACCAGCCGAGCTTGTACAGGGACTGCTCGTAAAACCGCGAGGCGTCGCCGATCGCGACGACCTGGCTGTAGGCCTGTTCGGCGCCGTCGTAGTCCTTGCGCAGGAACAGCATCTCGCCGCGACGGAACTGCACCTCGCCGATCAACGGCGTCGAGGGGAATTTCTGAACGAGCTCGTCGAGAACGGCGAGCGCTTCGTCGTTGCGGCCGCCGATCTCGTAGGCCCGTGCGAGCTGGTACAGCACGGTGTCGTTGCGCCGGTAGTCCGGGTAGGCCTCGAGCAGCTTCTGATAGAGCTGCACGGCATTGTCGTAGCTCGCCTGGTTGAGTGCGTCGACGTTCGATGCAAGCTGCGCGGCTTCGGTCGCGTCCAGCTCGAGGTCGCCGAGCCGCCGCATCGCCTCCGCCCGGAGGTCCGGGTCGTCGGAGACGAGGTCGAGGAAGGCGCGGTAGTTCTCCCGCGCCAGATCCGTGCTCTGCGCGATGACCTTGCCCGGCCTCACCTCGACCGTCTTGCCCTCGAGGCTCTTGATGGTCTCGCTCTTCCTGACCTTGTCTGCCGATACCGGGGGTGCCAGCGCCACGAGTGCCGGCACGATGAGCCATGCTGCGCGCAGCGTCATTGTCCGGATCCCCCGCCCGATGCGGCGCGATCGTAGATCGCGGCCAGCGCGAAGCGCGCCTGAACCGTGTAGATGTCGAGACGCTGTTTCTGAGCCTGCAGTTCGTCTACTGCGATGTGTTGCAGGAACGCGCGCTGTTTACCCAGCGATTCGGCGACGCGCAACTTCAAGCCGTCGATACGCGGGCTCAAGCCTTCGACCCGGGCGCTGAGTTCCTCGAAGCGTTGCGGTTCCTTGTGCATGCTCTCGTCGATGTGGCGCCGCGAGCGCTGAGTGTCGACGAGCGCCTCGCCGGTCTGGCGCAGGTCCCGTCGCACACGCCAGAGGCGATCGGTGAATTCACGCTCCAGCCGCCACTGCAGCACGCCCTTCAGCAGCCGGATCTTTTCCCTGGCCTCCGCAGCTTCGGGAATGTCCGCCGCCAGGGCGGGCGTGCTTTCCAGCCCGGTGATCTCGCCCCACATCCGGAATTCGTCGTCGGTGGCGAGCGCGAGCCAGTCGTGACTCTTCTCGATCTCGTTCAACATTGCGTCGTAGTCGAGTTTCCTGTCGACCATCGCCTCGAGGTCGGCGCGTCCGAGCGCGTCCTCCACCTTCGGCAGTCGCTCGGCATACGCCTGGATCCGGGTATCGAGCATGTTGGCGAAGACGTCGACGCTGTGCTGCCAGTCGTCGAGATTCCTGAACAGGTAGCGCAGGTCGCGATAATTCTTCAGGCCTTCCTGGAATTCGTTGGTCGCGAGCAGGTGATACAGATAGCGCGACTCTGCTGCGTCGGGGAGTTTCTTCAGATGCCAGTACCAGCCCGTCCCGTCGAGCGGGTCGTTGGCGAGAAACTCGTCGAACAGTTGACCGGACTCGACAAGGCCGATCGTCCGATCGATGCGATTGGACTCCTCGTTGAATGCCTCGATGGCATCGAGATAGTGATCCGCTGCCTGGCTGATCGAATCGAGCTTGGCCAGCGCATAAGGGACCGCCAGCATGGATTCCTGCACGGCCGGGTCCAGCAGGTCGCGGCCGCGCAACTCCATCCACGGCACGAGCGCATGCTGATAGTCGTCCACCTCCGCGTCGGCCCATCCGACGCCGAGCAGCGCCTTGTTCGAGAAAGGACCGTTCAGCCTCACTCGCTCCAGCGGTGTCTTGGCCGCCGCGGCCTGCCCGTCCTGCAACAGGGAATAGCCGAGGGCCAGGTTCGCGCGGTCCCGCAATGCGGCGAGTTCTTCGTTGAACGGATCGATATCACCGAGGTCGTCCAGGATACGCGACGCCGCCTCGATCTGGCCGCTGCGGACCAGTGCCACGCCGAGATTGAATTTCGCGTAGTCCGCCCATTCGGTCCGGCCCTTCCAGTTCTGCAGCAGGTCGATGGCATCGGCGTAGCGGCCGCCGTCGATGTAGACCTGCGCCTGCAGCATGCGGGCCTCGCGTGCGAGATTGTCCGGCAGCGTGTCGCCGATGTTCGCCAGCGCCTGCTGCGCCTTGTCGAGGTAGCCGCGCTCATGCCAGATCTTGGCGAGGAAGAACCAGGTGCGATCGCGGATCGCCGGGGACACATTGTCCGCAAGCAAGCGATTGAATATGTCCGCTGCCTCGAGATGATGCCCGTAGGACAGGTACATCCCGCCCAACAGCAGGTCGGCCTGGTCGGCATGCTCGCCGAGGCGGGACTTCTCCTGCGCGGCCAGCAGCCTTACGATCGCCGGGAAGTAATCTTCCTGGTAGAAATAGAACAGGACTTCGCCGTACTCGGGGCTCCTGACGACGACCGGGTCAAGCCCTTCTGTTGCCGCCGCGGCCGGTTGCACTGCCGCTCCCAGGGTTGCGCACAGTGCGACGACAATGCAGATGCGCAGCAGCAATGATCACTCCCATTCCTTGATGGCGAATTCGGGTTGCTCCTTCTTTTCGCGATCCGTGATTTTCAGTTCGACGTACTTCGCGCCGATGCCCTTGCTGAACGTCATGGTCGCGCCGCGCCGGTAATCGCGATCGTGCGGTCCCTTGCCCGTGAAGACCGCGATCAGCTCATGATCGCCCGTCTTCAGGTTGGCCATGTGCAGGCGCTGCACGCCGCCGCGCTCGAGCGCACCGACCTCGCGCTTCGTATAGAGGTAGTTCGCCACCTCCTTGCCGTCGATCTTCAGATTGATCGAATCGAGATCGAAGTACTCGCCGACGTCCAGCGAAACGAAAAACGCGACCTCGGAATTGGCCGGGAACAGCAAATCCTCCTCGAGCAGGTACAGGTCACGATTCAGGTCCAGGACCTCTTTCTTCAGGTCCTGGACGTTCTCGTCGAGGCTGCGGAACTGCTGCCGGGATGCGGCCTCGTCTTCGGCCGCCTGGCTCGCCTTGGCCACGGTGGCTGGCGCATCCGTCCCCGCGTCCTGTGCATTCGCTGCAATGCCGGACAGCAGCAAAATGCTGACGAGGAGTCCGGCCACTTTTTTTCTTGTCACCTGTACCCTCCTGAATCCGATGCGCGCCATCACTCCCTGAGCAACGAGCGGATCTGATCGAGGTATTCGTTCTCGTACCCGGGCTTGTAGCCGTGGTGTATGTAGCGAACGGTGCCTTCCCTGTCGATCAGAACGGTCGCGGGCATCGTGTCGACCTGATAGAGCTTGCTGACCTCTTTTCGCGAATCGAACAGCACGGGGAACGAGACGCCGAGCTCCTGAACCATGTTCATCGCCTTGCTGGAGTTGTCGTCGATATTGACGCCGAGCAGCGTGAAACCGACCCGCTCGTAGCGCGAATAGAGCTGATCCAGCAGCGGCATCTCCTGGCGGCAGGGGCCGCACCAGGTCGCCCAGAAATTCACCATCACGACGTCGCCCCGATACTCCGACAGGCGCAGGTTCTCGCCGGTGCTGCTCTTCAAGGCGAAATCGGGCGCGGCCTGTCCGGTCAGATCCGACGAGGCCAGTCCGCTCACGGCAAAAGCGCCGAGTACGAGACCCAGCAGTAGCTTCCTCATTTTCATCGTTTCCATCCCTGTTGTGAGAGCCGGGCCAGACGCCATGCCCGGCGCGCCAAAGCAGACAGTGCATGGTGACAGCCCCGGCCGCATGAGGGCCGTGATTGAATTCACAATTGCCCGGACTTCCCTGAACATAATCGCAGCGCCCGGGGCGTTTTCCGGCCTCATGCCGTTCGACCAATGATAGGCGTATCAATATGAATTTAAAGTGAAAAGCCGTCTGTTTTCGGCGACAGATCGATGGTTTTTTTGAGACACACACGCACCCGTCGAGTCCTGCGCACGGTACGGCGGAGGGGCGGCCGACTCCGCCGTTACCGGCTGCGCGGCCATCCCCACCGCCGTCCCCCATCAAGTACGGTGGGACGTGCGCGCGTGTCTCAGGGTTCGGGTTCGGGGGGCGGCGGCGGTTCGAGGCCGTCGGAGTAGTAGAGCTTGCCGTCGGCGTCGATGACGATGCTCTCGTAGTCCGGCAGCGTCGATATCAGGGTGAGGCCCTTGTCGACGCCCATGACGAACACGGAAGTCGACAACGCGTCCGTCAGCACGGCATCGGGTCCGATGACGGTTGCGCTGTGAACTCCGGTCGCGGGCATGCCCGTCTTCGGCTGGATAATGTGGTGGTAGCGTACGCCGTTCTCTATGAAGAAGCGCTCGTAGTCGCCGGACGTGGAGATCGCCTCGTCCTGCAGTGGCAGGGAGATCGCGACCTCGCCCTCCTTGCGCGGGTCGCGGATCCCCACCATCCAGGGCTGTCCCCGGCGGTCGCCGAGCAGGCGGGAATCGCCGCCGGCCGTCACGATCGCGTGCTCGATACCCTTGGCGCGGAGGATATCGACGCCACGCTCGACGACGTAACCTTTCGCGATGCCGCCGAGGTTGATGCGCACGCCCTTCTGCAGGAACCGGACCGTTCCCGCGGCCTGATCGAGCTGGACCAGGTGATAGTCGATGAACTTGCGCTCGGCTGCCACGGTCTCGTCGCTCGGCCGCTGATGCGTGTGCCAGTCGTAGAATTGCCCGACGCTGTCGTAGGTGATGTCGAACGCCCCGAGCGTCAGCACGGATATGTCCAGCGAGCGGCGGATCAGAGTGAACAGCTCGTCGCCGGCGACGACGGGCTCGTCGGCGGCGCGCCGGTTGATGTCCGAGATGCGGCTGTCTTCGATGTAGGTGCTCATCAGCCGATCGATACGGGCCGTCTCTTCGAACACCTGCTCGACGAGCTGCTTGCCCTCGTCCGGATCGTCATCCCAGAGCAGGACGCGGACCTCGGTGCCCATCATGGCCCGTACGTCGCCCACCCATTCGGCATGCGCCGGCATTGAAAACCCGCCGAACGCCACCATTGCTAGAGTTAGCGTGCGGCCGAGGTTATTCTTGCCAGTCAGGCGATTCGACAAGGAGCGGGACGGTGACTTCATTCCTGATTTTCCTCGCGATCATTATCGCGATTGTGTTCTGGGGGGTCAGCATTTACAACCGGCTGATCAACGAGCGAAACCGGGTAAAGAACGCATTCGCCCAGATCGATGTGCAGCTCACGCGGCGCCACGACCTGATTCCGAACCTCGTCGAAGCCGTCAAGGGCTACATGAAGCACGAGCGCGAGACGCTCGAGAACGTCGTCAAGGCGCGCAACGCGGCACAGTCCAGCCTCGCCGCGGCCAAGGCGGACCCGGCCAACGCCGAAGCGATCAAGGAACTGGGAGCGTCCGAGGGCGCTCTGACGTCCGCTCTGGGCCGGCTTTTTGCCCTGTCCGAGTCCTATCCGGATCTCAAGGCCAGCCAGAACATGATCCAGTTCCAGGAAGAGTTGTCCACTACCGAGAACAAGGTCGCGTTCTCACGCCAGGCGTTCAATGACGCCGTGCTGCGGTACAACAATTCCGCCCAGAATTTCCCGAACAACATGATCGCCGGCTTCTTCCACTTCGAACTCGCGAGCTTCCTGGAGATCGAATCCGAAGAGAAGCGCGAAGTGCCCGAGGTGTCGTTCACCTGAGGACGGGCATTCGGCTGAGAGCCGGGAGCGGATTTGGACTTCTTTGATGCTCAGGACAGGGCGCGACAGGCGACTCGGCGCCTCGTCATCGCCTACGTCTTCGCATCCCTGCTCATCGTGGCCGGCGTCACCGCGGTTGTCGGCTTCGCCCTCTTCAATTTTACCGATGCCGGCTACGGCCGCCCGGCCGGCGTCTTCGTCCAGGAACAGGCGCCGCTGCTGGTATTCACGGCCATCGCGGCGGCGCTGCTGATCCTCGGCGCCACCGCCTACAAGACCGCGGCGCTGTCCTCCGGCGGCGGGCGGGTCGCCGTGGACATGGGCGGCACGCCGGTGCCGACCGATGTCCGCGATCCGCTCCAGAAACGACTGCGCAACGTCGTCGAGGAGATGGCCATCGCATCGGGTATGCCGGTGCCCGAGATCTACGTGCTCGAGGCCGAGCACGGCATCAACGCTTTCGCCGCCGGCTTCACGACCGGCGATGCGGCCATCGCGGTCACCCGGGGCGCGCTCGAGCTGCTCGACCGCGAAGAGTTGCAAGGGGTGATCGGCCACGAGTTCAGCCACATTCTGAACGGCGACATGCGGCTGAATATCCGCATGATGGGCGTGTTGTTCGGCATCATGGTACTGGCCCTGATGGGCAGGGTTATCCTGCGGGGCGGCTACCAGGCCCGTCTCGTGTCGAGTCGCCGCGGTCGCGGCGCCCCGGTCGTGCTGATGATCGGCCTCGGGCTGGCCATACTCGGTGCCATCGGCGTGTTCATCGCGCGCATCGTGAAAGCCGCCATTTCCAGGCAGCGTGAATCGCTTGCGGACGCGTCCGCCGTGCAGTTCACCCGGCAGACGACCGGGCTCGCGAACGCGCTCAAGAAGATCGGCGGATTCAGCGAGGGTTCGTACCTGCAGGCGGCGGATCCGGAAGAAGTCAGCCACATGCTGTTCGGCGAAGGCGCGCAGCTCAGCAGCCTGTTCGCGACGCATCCGCCGCTCGTCGAGCGGATCCGCGCCCTCGATCCGAGCTTCGATCCGAAGGACTACCCGGTCGTAAACCTGCGCGAGAGACCCGTGGCGACGGCCGACGCGGAACCGCGC
>JBAUVS010000336.1:0-2808 GCA_049583345.1 Woeseiaceae bacterium | reverse complement strand
GCGCCGAGCTGCGAGAAGTAACTCATCGTGACCTCACCGGAGTAATGCTGGAGATTGGTGTTGGATGTGAAGGAGGCGGCGGTGTTGAATATCAGGCTCGCTTCGATGGCTCCCTTGCCGTCCGGGTTGAGTGGCAGGTGCTGTTGTGCCGCCATGATCACGAAGGCCACGGCGAACAAGATGGCATTGAACGCAAGCATTGAGGCCACGTATTGCTTCCAGCTCTGGGGCGCGTGGGTCATTCGCCCGCCGACGAATTGAAACACGCGCGTCAGGGAGTCCACGAGTCTTCCCGAGGGCTGGCCGGGATCCATCGCCCAGGTCATGTAGCGGCCGAGCGGCCAGGCAGCTATGGCCGGGACGCCGACGGTCAACGCAATGAGTGTGAGAGCCTGCATTTCCGCACCGAAGGGTTGCATTGGTCAGCGCCGGCGTTCCATCTTCTCCACCCCGCTCGTGAGCAGCAGCAGCAGGAGGATCAACGCCAATCCGAGTAACAGATAGAGCCAGGTGATCATCGATTCAGACCAGTCCTGCGAAATTCAGGAAAACATCGATCAGCTTGATCCCGATGAACGGCACGGCAATGCCACCCGCGCCGTATACGAGCAGATTGCGCCGGAGCAGAACCGCCGCCCCGACGGGCCGATACGCGATGCCTTTCAGGGCGAGCGGAATCAGCACAATGATGATGAGGGCGTTGAAGACGACGGCACTCAGGATCGCCGACCGGGGTGAGTCCAGGCCCATGATATTCAGCGCCTGCAGTGGGCCGTTTGCCGCCTCGCCCGCGTAGAGACCCGCGAAGATCGCCGGCAGGATCGCGAAATACTTGGCAACGTCGTTGGCGAGGCTGAACGTGGTGAGAGCTCCGCGCGTCATGATGAGCTGCTTGCCTATTTCGACGATCTCCAGGAGTTTGGTCGGATTGCTGTCGAGGTCGACCATGTTTCCGGCTTCGCGCGCCGCCTGCGTACCGGTGTTCATGGCAACGCCCACGTCGGCCTGCGCCAGGGCCGGAGCGTCGTTGGTCCCGTCGCCCGTCATCGCGACGAGATGGCCGTCGGCCTGCTCCTTTCGTATCCGCTTGAGTTTCGCCTCGGGCGTGGCTTCCGCCATGAAGTCGTCGACACCCGCCTCCGCGGCGACCGCCGCGGCCGTGCGCGAATTGTCGCCCGTCACCATTATGGTATGGATACCCATCTTGCGCAGCTCGGCGAAGCGTTCCTTGATACCGCCCTTGACCACGTCTCTGAGTTCCACGATTCCAAGCACCTCCCGGTTCTCGATCACGACGAGCGGCGTCGCGCCGGTTTGCGCTACCTCGTCGACGCGATCGGCGACTTCCGCAGGAAAACGGGCGCCCAGCTCCGAGGCGCGGGCGCGAATCGCATCGGCAGCCCCCTTGCGAATCGAGAGGGCCGGTTTCCCGCCCTTTGCTTCGAAGTCGACACCGCTCATGCGGGTCTCGGCGCTGAACGGCACGAAATGCGCGTGCGGCTCGGCGACGTCCCGGCCCCGAATCCTGAATGTCCGCTTGGCCAGTACCACTATGCTGCGGCCTTCGGGCGTCTCATCGGCGAGCGATGCCAGTTGCGCCGCTGCGGCCAAGCGCTCGGCGGCAATTCCCGGCGCGGGGATGAATTCCGTCGCCATCCGGTTACCCAGGGTGATGGTGCCGGTCTTATCGAGCAGGAGCAGGTCGACGTCGCCGGCGGCCTCGACTGCACGGCCGCTCGTCGCCAGCACATTGTGGCGGATCATTCGGTCGATGCCGCTGATGCCGATCGCGCTGAGCAGTGCCCCGATTGTCGTCGGGATCAGGCAGACGAGCAGCGCGACCAGCATCGGCGCGGGGAGTTCGAGGCCCGCATAGAGACCGAAAGGCCGCAGCGTTACGACGACGAGCAGGAATGTCAGGGTCAGTGCCGACAACAGGATCGTCAGGGCGATCTCGTTCGGCGTCTTTTGCCGCTGCGCGCTCTCGACCATCGCGATCATGCGGTCCAGGAAGCCCTCTCCCTTCTCCATCGTGACCCGGACCACGATGCGGTCGCTGATGACCATCGTGCCCCCGGTCACGGCACTGCGGTCACCTCCGCTTTCACGAATCACCGGTGCACTCTCGCCGGTGATAGCAGCTTCATTGACACTCGCGATGCCGTCGATGACCTCGCCGTCGGCCGGAATGACGTCGCCCGCCTCACACACCACGACGTCGCCTTTCGCGAGCGAGGCCGCCGGTACGTGCTCCTCTTGCCGGCCGCGCAGCACCCTGGCCGTTGTCTCCGTGCGCGCCCTGCGCAGGGTTTCGGCCTGGGCCTTGCCGCGCCCTTCGGCCACTGCCTCGGCGAAGTTCGCGAACAGCACCGTAAACCAGAGCCATAGCGCAATCTGGGCGACGAAAATCCGGTCGCCCGACAGGGGAATCTCGACGGTCGTCACGATGGCGCCGATAAGCGTCACGAACATCACGGGATTGCCCGCCATGAGGCGTGGGTCCAACTTTCTGAACGCGTCGACGAGCGCCGGCTGGACGATACTCCACGCGTAGAACGGGCTCGTTGTCGGATTGTTTGCCTGCACAGTCGGACCGGGCTCCTCTAAAACCTCTCGGGCCGAAATATGGTCACGAGCAGGTAGATGAACAGGATCAGGGCGATGAGACCGAGGAATGCGCTTTCCAGTGTCATGCCGCCGTGCATATCAGTCTCTCCAGAATGAAGGAGCGAGCAGCACCAGGAAGGTAAAGATCTCCATACGACCGAATAGCATCGTGAATACGAGCAACAGCTTCCCTTCCGGCGA
>JBAUVS010000335.1:0-20788 GCA_049583345.1 Woeseiaceae bacterium | reverse complement strand
GTATCCGCACGGTCACCGGCAATGCCGGAGCCGTCACATTCTTCGACTGCAATACGATGCATGGATCGAACAGCAACATCTCTCCGTTCCCTCGTTCGAACGTGTTTATCGTCTACAACGCCGTAAGCAATCGGGTCGTCGACCCCTTCGGGGTGGACAGGCCGAGGCCGGACTTCCTGGCCGAACGACACGACTTCTCGGCGGTCGAGCCGGTCGCCGGTCGAGTGAGGTAAAGCGATGAAATTGGAAGGACATAGCGTCGAAAAGGTCGGCGGCACGTCGATGCTGGAGACACAGGCACTGCTCGACAACGTACTTGTCGGCGCACGCGAAGGCAGCGATCTCTACGGTCGCATCTTCGTCGTTTCAGCGTACGCCGGCATCACCGATCGGCTGCTCGAGCACAAACGCAGTGGCGCGCGAGGAGTGTTCGGGCACTTTATCGGCGAGGATTCCGAATGGGCCTGGGGCGATGCGCTGAACGAAGTCGCAGAACGGATGCTGGAGATCAATGCCGGCATCTTCAGCGACGACGGCCAGCGCGTCACGGCTGACAGCTTCGTGCGTGAGCGCATCGAGGGCGTACGCAACTGTCTGATGGACCTCCACCGGCTCTGTTCGTACGGTCATTTCAACCTGCCCGGCAACCTGAAGACCGTGCGGGAGCTGCTCGCTTCGCTGGGAGAGGCGCACAGCGCGCACAACACGGCGTTGTTGCTGAATTCCATGGGCATCAATGCGCGCTTCGTCGACCTTACCGGCTGGCGCGGAGACACCTGCCGGAAGCTGGACGGCCGGATCAAGGCCGCGTTCCGCGACCTCGACCCGGACTCGACGCTGCCCATCGCCACCGGCTACGCACAGTGTGATCGCGGCGTCATGACGCGTTACGGACGCGGCTATTCGGAGGTCACTTTTTCCCGCGTGGCCGCACTCACACGTGCGCGCGAGGCCATCATCCACAAGGAATTCCACCTGTCCAGCGCGGACCCGAAAATCGTCGGCGAGGAGCGGGTCCGCACGATCGGGCAGACCAATTACGACGTCGCCGATCAGCTCTCGAATCTCGGCATGGAGGCCATCCATCCGCGCGCCGCGAAGAGCCTGCGCCGGGCCGGGATCCCGCTGCGCGTCAAGAACACGTTCGATGCGGCCGATGCCGGCACGGCGATTACCGGCGACTACACGTCCGAGACGCCGCGCGCCGAAATCGTCACCGGAATCCGCAACGTGTACGCCCTGCAGTTCTTCGAGCAGGACATGGTCGGCGTCAAGGGCTACGACGCCAGGATATTGCGGATTCTGAAGCACCATGCCGTCAGGGTCGTCACGAAGTCGTCCAATGCGAATACGATCACGCACTATCTCGCCGGTGCTCCCCGCGCGGTAAAGCGGGTCATCAACGAGCTCGAGAAGGAATGCGAGTCGTCGAGCGTCAGTGTGCGCAAGGTTTCCATCGTCTCGGCGATCGGGAGCGACCTCGACCTGAAGGGACTGACCGGCTCCGCCGTCGCGGCACTGTCTGCGGCCGGCGTCGAGATACTCGGCGTCCATCAGCTGCTGCGCAACGTCGACATCATGTTCATCCTCGAGGACGAGGACTACGAGCCGGCCATCCGGGCACTGCATGCCGCCCTGGTCGAGAGCGATTCGGGCACCGCCCGGAAATCGGCATCGCGAGCCGCGTGAGGGAGCGAGCCGAACCGTGATCCTGGCCAGCTTCCTGCTCTTCCTGTTGATATTCGTCGGCGTGGGCCTCGCGTCCGTGATGAAGGCGCGCGCCTCCCGGATGGACTACTACCTCGCCAGCCGCGAGGTATCACCCTGGCTGTGCGGGCTGTCGGCGGTCGCCACCAACAATTCCGGCTACATGTTCATCGGCGTCATCGGCTTCACCTACGCAACGGGGCTCGCCGCGATCTGGCTCATGTTCGGCTGGATCACCGGTGATTTCCTCGGCTCGCTGTTCATCCACCGGCGCCTGCGGGAGAGTACGGCAAAGACCAACGAAGCCTCGTTTCCGGCCGTCATCGCGCGCTGGTACGGAGAGTCCTTCCATGTATGGCGCCGGATTGCCGCGGTGGTCATGGTCATTTTCCTCGGTGCATACGCCGCGGCGCAGATCAGCGCCGGCGGCAAGGCGCTGGAGGGCGTCTTCGCCTGGAATCCGGCTGCCGGAGCGGTAATGGTCGCGGCGATGATCCTGGGCTACAGCCTGGCCGGCGGGATCCGGGCATCGATCTGGACCGACGCCGTGCAGTCCGCGGTCATGCTCGTCGCCATGGCGACGCTGTTCTTCGTCGGGCTCGAGGGGCTCGGCGGCCCCGGGAAGGCGGTCGAAAGCATGCGGGCCGTGCCGGGTTTCCTGGATCTGTTTCCGGGCGATCTGCTGCTGCCGGGGTTCGCCGGCATGGGCCTGTTCGTCGTCGGCTGGATGTTCGCGGGCTTCTCCGTCGTGGGCCAGCCGCACGTGATGGTGCGCTTCATGGCGCTGGACTCGCCCCGCAACCTGGTGCGGGCCCGAGCCTGGTACTACGCGTACTTCTTCCTGTTCTACGCGCTTGCGACCGGCGTCGGCATGCTGTCGCGGCTGTATCTTCCCGACCTCGGCAGCATGGACCCCGAGCTCGCCCTGCCGAGCATGGCGCTCGAACTGCTGCCACCCTTCCTCGTGGGCATGATCCTCGCCGGCATCTTCGCGGCGACGATGTCCACGGCGGATTCGCTCGTACTGAGTTGTTCGGCAGCGGTCACCCACGATCTCCTGCCGGTCCGCCTCGACCGCCCGCGCGAGATGAAGGTCGCCACCGCGGCCGTGACCGGCCTGGCATTACTGATCGCGCTCACGGACAACCGCAGTGTCTTCCACCTGGTCATCCTGTCGTGGTCGACCCTGGCCTGCGCCTTCGCGCCCTTGCTCACGGTCTACAGCCTCGGACGTCGCCTGAGCGAAACGGCGGCGATCGCCGCAATGGCCGTCGGAGTGGCGGTTGCGATCCTGTGGCGGCAACTCGGCTGGCAGGACATGGTGTATGAGGGCCTGCCCGGCATCTGTGCCGGACTGGTCGTGGCGTGGCTGTTTTCCAGCCCGTCGCGGCAAACAGCCCCGGACAAGCAAATCCCGCGCCGTTCGCGGCGCATTCCATCCGACCCAAGGAGTAAAACCCATGCTATCGGTAACAAACTCAGCTCTGAAACAACTTCATCAATCGCTGGAAGCAGTGACTGACGCCGAGGATGAGAGCACCAAGTGTTTTCGGATCACGCCCAAGGATCAGTCGAGCCTCACGCTGAATTTTTCGGAGCCGGCGGCCAACGACACGACCTTCGAATTCGAAGGCAAGGTCGTGCTGGCGGTGCCCAAGGAACTCGAAGAGTTCTGCAATGACAAGAGCCTGGACGTGAACTCGGAAGGCAGGCTCGAACTCGCCTGAAACGCCGCCGGCAACGTGAGATGAAAGTACCGGAGAATTTCAAGACAAGGATCGGCGGTAACTTCTATGCAGGTACGCCGAATCTCGTCGTCTACTCCGATGCGACGATACTTCGCGTCGAGAGAGACGACGGCGGTGACCTGCACGTCCGGCTGGCAATCTACGACTCGAGTGGGCGACGGACCGCCCTCGTCGAGGATACGCGCCTGACCGACGGCAACGCCGAGGACTTCAACGTCACGGAGACCGAACACACCTACAGTGTGCGCGAGAAGGCGACCGGCCGGGTCGTCTGCAAGCTGCAGCGTTGCGCGGCGACCCGGTCGATGGACCTCGATGCGTTCGTCCTGACACACGGGCCCGACGGATTCTTCATACACGCGAATCCGATGCAGACGAATATGGGGACGAAGGCGACGGGAGAGTTGTACGAGGACCTCCCGGCAGCGCTGGTCATGGAATAGACGATACTGCCCTTCAGGCTTGCTCAGCCTCGCCGTACTTCCTGAAGTGCAGCTCGCGGGCCTGTCCGATCCAGTCGTCCTGTTCCATGCGGCCCTGGCCGTTGAATTCCTTCAGGGCCATGTTCACGCGCGCGATGTCCGTGACGTCGAAGGCGGCGATCTGCGCGAACGTATAGACGCCCAGTTCGTTCAGGGCGTGTTCGAAGACCTTGCCGATGCCGACGATCTGTTTCAGGTCGTCCTTCTCGACGTCGCGCTTTTTGCCGCCGTTGACCTTCTCCGGCACGGAGGATTTGCGGGCGTCGCTTAGCGCAGCGCGCTGCTGCTTCTCGATATCGGCGAAGTTCTTCTCGACCTCGTCGAGGCGCAGTCGGAGAGTCTCCGATCTGTGTTCGGACTGGTCGGCGTACTCGCGGTACCGCTTGGCATCCTCCTCGTATTGCTTGCGGCTGTTCTCCATCGATTTCAGGACCTGCGCCAGCTCCTTGTTCTGCACTTTAAGCTCTTCGAGTTCGGCCAGGTCGCGTTTCAGAACGTCGATCTCCTGTTGCGCGAGTACGGCGTCATGATTGAGCTGTGCGTTCTCGGCCTCGAGCCGGATCACCTTGTCTTCGAGCGAATCCAGGTGGCGCATGCGATTCTGGGCGGATGCGAGCATCTTGTTGACCGATTCGTGTTCCGACCGGCTGGATTCGAGCAGATTGGCGAAGGATTCCTGGTCGTGCCTGGCCTCTTCCAGCTTGGCCTCGAGTTCCTTGCGCTTCTCGAAGGATTTGGCGAGTTCGCCCTTGTAGAACTCGCGAGATTTCAGGAACTCCGACTGCAGTTCATTGGACTGCCGCTTGAATGCGGTGAGCGCGTTCTGGAACTCGCTGATCTTGGTCTTGAACTCCTCGCGCTCCGTGCGCAGTGTGAACAGGTCCCGGGAGAGTTGTTTCTGTCTCTCGTTTGCGGATTCGAGTTCCGTGCGGCCCCTGGCCACGGCGACTTCCTGCCTGTGGACTTCGCCCTGCAGAGACTCGATCGTGTTACGCAGGTTTGCGGACTCCGAGATCAGCCGATCACGGTGCCGGATGAGGTCGTCCAGCCGCCGCTGGCTGTCGTCTGTCACCTGCCGCACACGGGCGCTTCCCTGGGCGCCCCTGAGCAGCCAGCCCAGGGCCGCGCCGGCAACGGCGCTGCCGAGCAGATAGAGCACGAATTGTGAGGTCAAACCGTCCATTGGCGGGTCCAGGCGCCGGCCCGGGGCGCAAATCCAGATGTTCGCGAGTATCGCCGACCGCGGGATTATGGAATATGACCGAATCCACAAAACGGGGGATACGTGCCGACCCCGGTTCGCAAACATCCGGCCAGGTCGCCGCTGACCCGCTACCTCCAGGACCCTGGCTCCACGACAGGTACGAGATGATCCGCGAAGCCGGCTCGGAGATTCTGTGTGCTGCGCAGCCGGCGCCTGCTGCGGATCAGCTGTGATCGTAGGGGTTGAAGCCCTTTTTCGCTTCGGCGATCTCTTCGGGTTCGCCCGGACCCTTCGGTTCCTCGTTGCCCAGCATCTGTTTCAGCATCTGCGTGGAGACGAGCGAGAGTTCGTGTCCATCGTCGCCGGTCTCGGGAGCGCTATCCGTGTCGAGGAGCTGCGGCAACCTGACGGTCTTGTCGCGCTGTAGTTCCCGCAGCTCGTCATCCGATACGACGTCCAGGGCTCCGGTCACAGGATTGCGTGCGACGATGCCTCGCTTGCCGCTCTCGGCCATCGCCTGCATCGCCTGCCGGTCTGCATCGTCCGCTGCCGCGAGCGCCAGCTTGAGTTCCTGCGTGGTCATCAGTTCGAGTTCCGTCTCTTCGATCGGTGCGGTCCAGACGTTGTGTCCCCGATCGTCGATACTGACCCTGGCGGGTCTGCGGATGATGACGGTAGTCGTATAACCTTCGGATTTGGCCACGAGTTGCCCCGAATCGCGAATACGCAGTCTATAGTGCGTCGTGTCGGCGCAATCCGTCAATCCATGACCATCAGAACGGTCGATTCCCTGCCGGCGGCAAGATCGTCGAGGAGTTTGAAGCGGTTGAAACCGATCCCGATAATGTCGTCCGGCCGCAGCCGGCAGCGATGCACGGCCCTGTCGTTGACGAGTGTGCCGTTCCTGCTCTGCAGATCCTCGATCAGGATGTCGTCATGACCGTCGAGCAGCTCGTCCGGCGAGACGTAGATGACGGCGTGATTGTTGCTCACGCTGGAGTCGTCGATACAGATGTCCGAGTTGGTGGCGCGGCCGATGGTGATCTTCGCCTTGTCGAGGCTGAAGAGTTGCGTGACGACGCCGTCTACGAGCAATGCGAGCTGTGACAAGACCGTCCCTCCCCGTCAGTTCGCCGTATTTCCGGCCTTCTTGCCCGCATCGTCATTCGATGCCTGCGCCTCGTTCAGACTGTCGGACAGCGGCGCCCAGCGGTCGACGGTCGACATCTTCGCGAGCATCACTTCGATGAACTCGACGAGTACCTTGACCTTCGCGGCCGCATTGCGGTGGGGATAGAGCGCATAGACGCCGAGGGTCGCCGGACCGACGAGGGAGGGTATGACGACCAATTGCCCGCGCGACAGCTCACCCGCGATGCAGATCTCGGGGACGGAGATAATCCCGGAGCCGAGACAGGCCGCCAGTATCAGGGCGAGCTGGTTGTTGGCAGACATCGCGTAGGTCGTCTGCACGTTTACGGTCTTGTCACCCTCGCGGAATTTCCATGTCCCTCCGCTCCTGGCCGCGCTGCCGATGCCGATGCATCGATGCCGGGTCAGGTCGGACGGTCCGGACGGCATACCATATTCGCGGAGATATCCGGGCGCGGCGGCGAAAACCCGTTTCGTCGAGATCAGTCTGCGCGATATGAGACTCGAATCGGACAGCCGCTTGGAGATTCGGATCGCGAGATCGAGATTCGTCTCGACCATGTCCTGCACGTTGTCATCGAAACGAATGTGCAGCCGGAGTTCCGGCCAACGGGCCCGGAAATCGGTCGTCAGGGCCGGCAGAAGCGCAGCGCCGAGAGCCGACGGGAGCGTGAAGGACACCGTGCCGTGCGGACTCAGATCGGCACCGCGGACCAGACTCGCGGCACGCTCGATGGTCGTATCGATATCGGACGTGTTGCTGTCGAAGGTACGTCCGGCTTCGGTGAGATTGACGCTGCGCGTCGTGCGGTTGACGAGTACGACACCGAGGTCCTGCTCGAGGCGGCTCACCTGCTTGCTGACCGCGGACCGACTGACGCCGATCTGGCGCGCCGCCTTGGTGAAGCTCAGCGTCGAGGCGACCTTCTTGAAGACATAAACGTCGGACAGGTTCAACGCCAACCCCCGAACCGCTTTCGCGGCGACCGTATGCCCAAACTTGGTGCACGCGTCCATGTGCCCAAATTAACGTCACGCACCTGCGTAGCGAACAGTATACCGTATGTGGGAAAATATTTCTGCACAATACAATAACCCGTCAGGAAACACAGTGTTTCTTGACCGAGCGGTCTACTTTTCCCGGCGGGTCGCCCCGCCGGCCGTTGTTGCAGTCAGCCCTTGCCGGCAGCCCCGATTGCGCGTCCCTCGGGATCCTTGAACACTGCCTGGATGTGGCTCGGGCAGCCCGGGGCCGCGAAAACTTCGGCGCTTAATCGCAGCGAGCGGCCATCCCTTGTGACGATACCGGCATCGCTGTGCAGGAACGCCGCGGTGTCGCCGGCGACTTCGATCCATCGGATCCAGTCACCGCGATGTGCCAGGACGTCGCGCGGGAAGCTCTTGCCGCGCAGCCCGTCCGCGTCTTCGTAACCGAGCCAACCGGCCAGCGTACCGTTGGCGTCGACGACGGTACCTTTCGCGTCACAGATCAGTGCGCCGACAATCTCGCTCTGTCGCCACGGGCGCGCCAGTTCGAAGCGCGGAGAGCGTCGGTCTCCCGGCGAGTCGTCACGGCTGCGCGCAAGGCTCGAAATGAGGTCATGCAGTGTCGGTCGATCCGCGTCCTCCCGCAGGAGCAGGGCATCCGCGCCCTGATCGAGATATCGCTGAGACGCCGCAGACTGGTCCGGCGAAATGACCGCGACGATCGGGATCGCCGGAAGTCGACGCCTCAACAGGGGGATGGACTTGGCTTCACGTATCTTGTTGCGGTCGACGGAGATCAGGATGGCGGCGGGGGCTTCCTGCTCGGCCAGGACGATCGCTTCCTCGATATGTGCCGCGGTCAGCAGCTTGTGCGGCCAGACCCAGAGCGCATTCTCGATCTTTTCGAGCAGGTCGCCGTCATCGTCGAGGACGACGAGGCGCATGGTGCTCCCGGCGGCGGTTTCCGTCTCGCCCCACGGCAGTCTGTGCAGATGAAACGACTGCGTCTCGCGCATTGGCAATTACCCAGATTCGAAGTTCGCGACCCGTGAACGGCCGTACGCGGATCACAACGCACCAAGCGCCCTCAGCATACCGGCAATGTCACAGACGGACGGGAAACACTGTGTTGCGAAAAACGCGGTTCGAATAAGCAACACAGTGTTTCCAATTTAGTGTGTTCCGTGTCGTGGCGAGCAGGCGCCGCGAAACGCAAACATATGTCAAACGATTCCGCGGAGCGACGCGGTATTCGACACAACCTACGACCACTGACGGCGCGGGGCACATCGTGGAACTGGACTTGACACTGCCCGCATTCAAACCGCTTGCGACGGCGCTGCTCGTAGACGACAACGAAGATACCGTCTACCTGCTTCGCCATCTGTTGTTGCGCGATGGATTCGTCGTGCACGCGGCCACCAACGGCCGCGACGCGCGCGACTTCGTCGCGAGCTCCGAGCCCACCGATATCGTGATTACCGACCTGATGTTGCCTTACGTCAGTGGCTTCGAATTGCTCATGCAGATCCGCGAGGATCCGCGCTGGAAAGACGTGCCGGTGGTCGTATTGTCCGGCAAGGTGACTGAAGGCGATGTCGTCAGGGCTCTCGACCTCGGCGCCAACGACTACGTCAGGAAACCTTACAACCCGCAGGAACTCAGCGCTCGCATCAAGCGTCACGTCAATCTCAAGAAGAGAGCATAGGCGTGGCGATGCGACGCGCATCGACGGCAGCTTCTGCCATCGTGGCTTTGCTGGCCGCACTCGCGTTTACGTCGGCCGCGTTCGCCGAAGACCCTGACGCGCCTGTTGACGGGACCCGGTTCCAGGAGGCGCGCGAGGCGGCCCGTGCGGGCGACTTCGAGCGGGCGCGGACCCTGTATGCCGATCTCGTGCGGGAGCATCCGAATGACGTCGACTACGTGTTCGGCTACGCACAAGTGCTCGCCTGGTTGGGCGACCCCGAGGCGTCGCTGCCGCTGCTCGAGGAGGCGCGCCGGCTCGCCCCGGACTACGAGGACGTCTGGGCACTCGAGTTCCGATTGCGGCAGGTGCGCCATGACCGGCAGTACCGTGACGAGGACGAAGCTTTCGCCCGCGCGGCGGCCGAACGCTTCCCCGACGCAAAATGGCTGACGCAGGCGGCGCCTCGCCCGGCCGGTGAGTGGCGGTGGCGCGTCGCCGCAGAACGGGAACGGCTCAGCAACGGCGCACCGGACTGGCAAAACTACAGTGCGTCATTTTCCTGGCGGCCCGGGGACGGCAGACAGATCTCGTTAACGGCGAATCGGGCGACACGCTTCGGCACCACGGACGACGCACTGGGCGCGGACGCATCGATCGAGTTAAACGACAGGTGGATCGCCGGCGCGGCGGCGGCGTTCAGTTCGGCGCCCGACTTCCTGCCGGAGGCGGCATTCGGGTTGAGTCTGTCCCGCAAGCTCGAACACGGCTGGGTGGTGAATGGCCGATTGCGCCGCCGCGCGTACCCGGATCAGTCCGTCGGCACACTGGAGGTGGGTGCCGAACGCTATGTCGGCAAATACCGGTTCGAGTATGCGGTCGGTGAATCCCGGCTCGGCGGAGAGCAGGCCCTGGTGCAGCGCATCGCCGCGGACCGCTATGCGGCCGACGGAGGCCGGCTCGGGCTGGTACTCGCCTCCGGAGAGGAAATCGAGGCCGTGGGACCCGGGCAACTGCTGCGTACGCGGGTCTGGTCCGTCGCGGTAACCGGCGCCTATGTCCTCGACGGACGGTTCGAGATCGGCTGGTGGCTGGGCACGCACGAGCAGGGCGATCTGTACCGCCGCGATGCGATCGGAGTATCCGTGTCCGGTGTTTTCTGAACTCCCGAAAGACCTGGCCCTGATGTCGCTGTTCGCCGCGCTCGCAGTGACTGCCGTCCTGTTCCTGTACTCACTCGGTTTGCGTGCCGCGCACATCGCGCATGAGCGCGAGATGCGGAGACTGAAAATCGGTTGGTGGCCGGTACTCGCGCGCGCATCGATGGGCACACGGCAGCCAATAGGCAAACGCAGGCGGCGACTCGGAACCGGCTCGCGCGTCCGGCTGTTGCGCGAGTGGTGCCGCTTCCGCGCCCAGATTCGCGGCGAGTCTACCGGAGTGCTCGAAGAACTGGCGAAGGAACTCGGACTGCTCACCGCGGCTCGGCGACTGCTGCGCAAGCGTTCCGTCAGCGGTCGCCTGCTCGCGGTGCAGGCACTCGGTTTCCTGCGCGACAAGGACAGCTGGCCGAGTATCGAGGAATTGCTCGCGAACCCGAACGTGCCGTTGTCGATCACTGCGGCGACGGCGCTGACGCACATCGATCCGGAGCGCGCGATCCCGATCGTCATTCCGACGATCTGCGAACGGAAGCGGTGGCCGCGAACTCAGATCGGCCGGATCCTCAGCGTCGCCGGACCGGACAACGTGACCCGACCCCTGTGTCATTCGATCGAATCCGCCAACGACGAGGACGCGACCTGCCTGCTGCAGTTCTTCGAATCGGCATACATGAACGAGATCGACTCGCTGGCGGCACGGCTGCTCACGACGCGGTCCGACCCGGGCCTGTTGGCCGCCGCATTGAAGGCAGTACGCGGGCACCTGGCGGATTCCGTGATCCGCCGGCTTGCGACGCACGAAGTCTGGTTCGTACGCATGCAGGCAGCGAACCTGCTGGGGCGCTTCGGGCGCCGGGAAGACTACGCCGTGCTGGAGCCATTGCTGTCCGACAAGGAATGGTGGGTGCGCTATCGGGCGGCCCAGGCGATCACCAAGCTGCCGTTCCTCGGCCCGAATGCCCTGCGCAAGCTGTGCACCCGGCAGACGGACCGCTACGCGAGAGGTGCGATGCAGCACGCGCTCGCGGAGGCGGGGCTGGCGTGAGCGCGGCGCCGTTTCTGAAGGCGATGGAGTGGCTGTTCTTCGGCTATTTCAGCGCCGTCTACCTGGTGTATGCGGTACTGAACGTCTTCGCGGTGTTCCGCATCCGCCGTTACCTGCAGGTTGCAGAGCTCGCCACGGCCGACAACGTGTTCTCGAGCCTGGACCTGCCGGTGAGCGTCATCGTCCCCGCGTACAACGAATCGACGTCGATCATCACGTCGATCCGGGCCATGTTGCAGATCGAGTATCCGGACTTCGAAGTGATCGTTGTCAACGACGGGTCCACGGACGACACGCTGCAGAAGCTCATCGACGAATTCGGTATGCGGCCGTTCCCGGAGGCTTACCGGCAGCGCGCACCCTGCAAGCCGGTACGGGGTTTGTACAAGTCGGCGAGGTTCCCGAATCTGCGCGTCGTCGACAAGGAGAACGGCGGTTCGAAGGCCGATGCGATGAACGGCGGCATCAATGCCTGTCGCTATCCGATCTTCTGCGCCGTCGACGCGGATTCCATCTTGCAGCCTGACAGCCTGCGCCGCGCCGTGCGGCCATTCCTCGAGAATCCCCTGACGATCGCCACGGGCGGCACCGTGCGGATCGCCAATGGCTGCATCGTGCGCGGCGGATTCCTCGAAAAGGTGCGACTGCCGGACAACTTCCTGGCGGCCTTCCAGGTCATCGAGTATCTGCGTGCTTTCCTGTATGGCCGCATGGGATGGACGCAGATGAACGCGGTCCTGATCATCTCGGGCGCGTTCGGTGTCTTCGACAAGGAAGCGGTGGTCAAGGTCGGCGGCTACCGGCCCGACGCGATTGGCGAGGACATGGAACTCGTCCTCAGACTCCACGAGAGCTACGCCGCATCCGGCGAACCCTACAAGGTCACGTTCGTGCCGGATCCGATCTGTTGGACCGACGCGCCCGAGAATCTGGAAACGCTCGGCAAGCAGCGCGTGCGCTGGCAACACGGACTCGGGCAGGCACTCACGCTGCACAGGGGCCTGCTGTTCAACCGCAAGGCGGGCGCGGTCGGCTGGATCGCCATCCCGTTCTTCTATGTCTTCGAATTGTTCGGCCCGGTCGTCGAAGTCGGCGGCTATCTCTTCATGACGGTCGCATGGCTGTCCGGCTGGCTGCCGTGGACGACGGCACTGACCTTCTTCGGGCTGGCGATCGGCCTCGGCGTGATGTTGTCGACCAGCGCGATCGTGCTCGAGGAGATGTCGTTCCACGTCTATCCGCGCCTGCGCGATCTGCTCAGGCTGTTCGGCATCGCGATCCTGGAGAATTTCGGCTATCGCCAGTTCACGCTGTGGTGGCGCGTCAAAGGCCTCGTCGGCTGGCTGCGCGGCCAGGCGCCGGAATGGGGCGAGATGAAACGCTCCGCGAGCATGAGCGGGCAATGAGCCGGCACTCCGTCATTTTGCTGGTGACGACAGCGCTCGTGTGCGGCTGCAAGCCGCCGGCGAACTCGCCCGATGCCGCAGCGCAGACGATGCCCACCGACCAGGAAGTGCTCGCGATGGTCTATGACGATGACTATCGCACGCCATCGGGTTTCTACGTGGACGAACGCGCCGACACCCCCGGCAGCTACACGATCTATCACGTCAAGGACCCGTCGCTGTCCTACGAAATCTGCACGGACGATTACGACGAGGCGCTGGCTCTCGAGGCGGCAGACAACGAGGGACGCGCGGTGAACGGCGTCTTTGCCGGCAGTTACGAGAACGATCGCTACTTCGAAGTGACGCGTGACCTGGCCTATCCGGACGGCGTGGGCAACGTATCGACACCGACGTCGCCGGGCTACGCTCGCGTATTCAAGTGCAGCTACGTTGATCGCGAAGGTGTCGACCGGAATCTCCGCGACGGCTACGCCGGCAGGCTCAATGCGCGGCCGGCCGACGGCGCCGCACTGCGCGGCCTCGTGGAGTACCTGTGGCAGTTTGCGTTCTTCTGGCCTGCGCAGGCCAGGGTACTCGACTCATTCTCCGGCACGGGGCCCGGTTTCGTGCGGCATACATTGCGGCTCGGCCTCGTCACGCCGCAAGCTGAAGGCAGCTGCGACCGGGTCGAAGTCGTGGATTGGGTGTTTTCGCTGGACCTGCGCGACGGCCGTATCGACAAGTCCTTCGAACTGCGCCGCCGCTTCGAAGCCGAACGGGTCGACGGTGTCCTGCGTGTGTGCGGTTGACGTACCCGGGCAGGCTCCCTAGCCGGTACTCCGCGCAGCGCCGTCTTCTTCGGCGATTCGCTCTTCCTGTTGCAGGCGCCACATTTTCGCGTACAGCCCGTCGGCAGCCAGCAGGTCCGTGTGGCGGCCACGCTCGACGATGCGGCCATCGTCCATGACCAGGATCACGCCGGCGTTCATCACCGTCGACAAGCGGTGCGCGATGCTCAGAGTCGTGCGGCCGACCTGGATCCGGTCCAGCTCCGCCTGAATCGATTTCTCGGACTGCGAATCCAGCGCGGAGGTCGCCTCGTCGAAGATGAGGATGCGCGGATTCTTGAGCAGGGCGCGGGCGATCGCGACGCGCTGTTTCTCGCCGCCCGACAGCTTGAGTCCGCGCTCTCCGACCTGGGTCTCGTAGGCGTCCGGCAGCCGCACGATGAAGTCGTGGATATGCGCGGCGCGCGCGGCGGCCTCCACTTCTTCGCGGTTTGCGTCGGTGCGCCCGTAGCGGATGTTGTAGTAGATCGTGTCGTTGAACAGCACGGTGTCCTGCGGCACGATCGCGATCGCCGCGCGCAGGCTCTCCTGGGTGTAATCGCGAATGTCGCGGCCGTCGATCAGGATGCGGCCGTCGTCGACGTCATAGAAACGGTACAGCAGGCGCGTCAGCGTCGACTTGCCCGAACCGGAATGGCCTACCACGGCGACCGTACCGCCGGCGGGGATGTCGAAATCCACGCCGTGCAGTACGCGGCGCCGATCGTCGTAAGCGAAGCGCACGGCTTCGAACCGGACGCCCGGCCGGGCGCTCTCCAGCACGACCGCGCCGGGCCGGTTCTGCACGTCCTGGCGCTGGTCCAGCAGCCCGAACAGCCGTTCCATATTGGTTAGCGCCTGTTTGACCTCGCGGTACACCATGCCGAGCAGGAACAGCGGCGCCGAGAGCTGCAGCAGATAGGCATTGACCAGCACGAGGTCGCCGATCGTCAGCCTGCCCGCGACCACGCCCGCCGCGGCGCGCCACATCATCGCCGTCACGCCGACCGAGACGATCAGCGTCTGGCCCAGGTTCAGCGTCGCCAGGCTCGTCTGTGCCTTGACGCGTGCGTCCTCGAGCGATTTCAGATTCTCGTCGTAGCGTGAGGCCTCGTGCGCCTCGTTGTTGAAGTACTTCACGGTCTCGTAGTTGAGCAGCGAATCGACGGCGCGTTCGCTCGCACGCGTGTCGGCTTCCACGGCCGCGCGGTAATACCGTGTGCGCCACTCCGTGATCGAAAAAGTCCAGGCGATGTAGGCGGCGAGCGTGCCGAGTGTGATGGCGGCGAAACCCCAGTCGTAAGCCCACACGAGAACGATGGTGACGAGCAGGACTTCGAGCAATGTCGGCAGGATCGTATACAGGGTCCAGTCGAGCAGATCCGAAACGGCATTGCCACCGCGTTCGACATCCCGCGCGATGCCGCCGGTGCGGCGGCCGAGGTGAAAGCGCAGGCTGAGAGCGTGCAAGTGGCGGAATACGCGCAGCGTGATCTCGCGCGACGTGCGTGCCATGACCCGGGCGAAGACGACCTGCCGCAATTCGTTGAACAGCGTCACACCGACTCTGGCGCCGCCGTAGGCAACGAGCAGCGCCACCGGCAACACGAGCAGGCTGGGCTGGACGTTCAGCCGGTCGACGATCCCCTTCAGCGCCAGGGGCACCAGCAGGTTCGCGAGCTTGGCACCGACGATCAGAAACAGCGCGACGCTGATGCGTCCGACGTATGGCCGAAGGTAGGGCAACAGGTCCAGCAGGACCCGGAAATCGCCGCGCGTTCCGGCCGCGCGCTCTACCGGAACGACGGCGTCGTCGCCGGCGGGCGGTCCGCTCGACTCGTTGCTCATGCTGTCAGGTCCGTGCCGGTGGAGATACGTACTCGGATGTCGGAGTATCTCAGAGTCTGCCGGACTCGCGCAGCACCTTGATCTGGAACTGGGTGTTCCGTTCCTCTTCCTCGAGGACCGACGCGATGAAGTGCAGCGTCGCACGATAGCGCGGAATCACGTTGTAGCGCAGCGCATTGACGCGCTTCTGTGTCTTGCGCTGTTCGGCGAGCAGGCGGCGCAGAGCCATTTCCGCCTGGCCGAGCTGTGCAAGGACCAGCGCCAGCGTCACGAGCCGCCGGCGCGTCTCGTCCAGCGTCATGTCCGCCCACATCAGGCTCACCGGCGCGACCTGCAGGGCCTTCGCAGTGACGGACGGGTATTCCACGCCGAGGCTGCTGCGCGGCAGGATGTCGACCTCGAGTGCCGGAGGCAGGCCCAGGACGATCTGTTCGAGCGCCCGGCTGCCCGTGCGCAGGTGCGTGACGCCGAGCCATCGATACGCATCCTCCAGCGTCGTGCGCGTCTTCGCCCGCAATTCACGATACTGGTCGAGTCGTTCGTAGACGAGGCGCGTCAGCAGCTCGCGCTTGCGTTCCAGCAATTCGTAACCCGCCTCGAGGAACGCAACGTGCCGGCGCAACTCGAGCAGTTTGCTCTTCGTCGGCGGAACCCTGAGGCGCCTGGCCATGACTACCCACTGTCCTCCGCCGCTTCGGCTTTCGCACCGAGGTGCCGCGCGATGTCCTCGGCGGAAAGACGCGTCAGCGATTCGGCGGGCAAGAGCGAGAACAGGTCCCATGCGATGTTCAGGGTTTCCTCGATGGAGCGGTCTTCGTCCTCACCCTGGCCGACGAAACGGGACTCGAATGCATCGGCGAATTCGAGGAAATGGCGATCCGATTCGGACAGGTCTTCGGGTCCGATGATCGAGGCGAGATTGCGCACCTCGAGCGCGTGGGCGTAGGCCGCGTAGAGTTGATTCGAGACGCGCGGATGATCCTCGCGGGTGAAGTCCTTGCCGATGCCGTCCTTCATCAGTCGCGACAGCGACGGCGGAACGTTGATCGGCGGGTACACGCCGGCATTGTGGAGTTCGCGCGACAGGACGATCTGCCCTTCGGTAATGTAGCCGGTGAGGTCGGGGATCGGATGCGTGATGTCGTCGGACGGCATGCTGAGTACCGGCATCATCGTGATCGAACCGGGACGGTTGCGTATGCGGCCGGCGCGCTCGTAGATGGATGCCAGGTCCGAATACAGGTAGCCGGGATAACTCTTGCGCGCGGGCACGTCGCCCTTGGCCGTCGCGACCTCGCGCAGCGCTTCCGCGTAGTGGGTCATGTCGGTCAGTATCACGAGGACGTGCTTCTCGCAGTCGAAGGCAAGGTACTCGGCCACGGTCAACGCCGTGCGCGGCAGGATCAGGCGCTCGATGGGTGGATCGTCGGCCAGGTTCATGAACATGACGACGTTGCCGAGCACGCCGCTGGACTCGAAGTCCTCGCGGAAGAATCGCGCGTCGCTGTAAGGGACGCCCATCGCCGCGAACACGATGGCGAACTCCGATGCCTTGCCCGGCAACTGTGCCTGGCGCACGACCTGCGCCGCGAGCCGGTTGTGCGGCAGCCCGGCACCCGAGAAGATCGGCAGCTTCTGGCCGCGGACCAGCGAGTTGAGGCCATCGATCGCGGACACGCCGGTCTGGATGAATTCGCGCGGGTAGGTGCGCGCCGCCGGATTCACGGGCGCGCCGTTCACGTCGCGCCGGAGTTTCGAGATGATCGGCGGCCGGTCGTCGCGCGGCTCGCCGACGCCGTTGAAGATGCGGCCCAGGATGCTCGGGGCGAGCGCGATCTCGAAGGGCTGCTCGAGGAAGCGCACCCAGGTGTGATCGAGTTCCAGGTCGTCCGTGCCTTCCAGCACCTGGATCATCACGACGTCGTCCGAACTGCGGATCACCTGGCCGTTGCGCTGCCGCCCGCGATGATCGCGGATGGCCACCCGGTCGTTGAAGGCCACGCCCGGGACGCCCTTCATGAACAGGAGGCCGCCGCGCGCGGCCGACGCACTGCGGTATTCCTTTTCCCTCATGGCGACTCCTTCGCGCCCTGGTATTCCGCAAGCAGCCGGTCGAACGCCTTTTGCGCCTCCGTGCCGACGGCGTCGATGCCGGCGACCTTGTCGCTCGGAAATTCGCTCTTCGCCCGACGCGCCTTCACCAGCAGCGGCAACTCGAGCAGGCGTGAAACCGGGACGCCGTTGCCGAGCAAGGTCGCGCCGCGTTCGTGGATCGCGAGCATCAGTGCCAGTAACGCGTATTGCTTAGCCGGCGACGCGTAGCTGTCGGCGGGATCCAGCGCGCTTTGCTGCAGTACGCCCTCGCGGATGAGCATGGCGCCTTCGAGGTCCCAGCGCTGGGCGGACGACAGCGCCTCGGTCCCGACGAGATTGACGATGCGGGACAGCTCCTCGGCCTCGCCGAGCAGCTCCATCGCTCGCGCCCGCTTGTGTTCCCAGCTCGGATCGGTTTCGCTCGCCCACCAGTCCGCCGCGATGCCGACGTAGTCGGAGAAGCTGTCGGTCCAGTCCACGGCCGGGTAGTGGCGCGCATCGGCGAGTTCCTTCGAGAGCGCCCAGAAAGTCTGTACGATCTCCTTCGTGTGGCTCGTCACCGGTTCGGAGAGATCGCCGCCCGGCGGCGAGACGGCGCCGATCAGCGTGACCGAACCGCTCCTGCCCGACAGTGCCGACACGCGCCCGGCGCGCTCGTAGAAGGCCGCCATGCGCGAGGCGAGATAGGCCGGATAGCCTTCCTCGACAGGCATCTGGCCGAGCCGGCCGGCGACCTCGCGCAGCGCTTCGGCCCAGCGGCTCGTCGAATCCGCCACGGTCACCACGTCGTAGCCCTGGTCGCGGTAGTACTCGGCCATCGTGACGCCGACGTAGATCGACGCTTCGCGTGCGACGACCGGCATGTTCGAGGTGTTCGCGACCAGCAGCGTGCGTTCCATCAGCGAACGGCCGCTGTTCGGGTCCGTGAGTTGCGGGAAGGTCTCGAGGATGTCGACGAGCTCGTTGCCGCGCTCGCCGCAGCCGACGTAGATGACGATGTCGGCGTTCGACCAGCGCGCGATCTGCTGCTGGACGACGGTCTTGCCGGCGCCGAAGGGGCCCGGCACCGCACCCTTGCCGCCCTTGACGAGCGGGAAAAACGTATCGAGGATGCGCTGGCCCGTGATCAGCGGCGCCACCGCGTCGTCACGTTCCTTGTACGGGCGTGGCACCCGCACGGGCCACGTGTGAAAAAGTCTGAGCTCGTGCTCGTCGCCGGATAAATCGCGCAACTTCGCGATCACGTCGTCGTGCGTGTAGTCGCCGGCCTGCGCGAGTTCGGTGAGCTCGCCCTGCAGGAGCGGTGGCACGAGGATGCGGTGCGTGATCGTGCCGGTCTCCGGCACTTCACCGAGTATGGCGCCGCCCTCGACATGCGTACCGGCGGCCAGTCCTTCGGCCGGCGTGAAATGCCAGCGCGTCTTGCGTGGCAGGGCCGGGGCGTCGATGCCGCGTTGGATATAGTCGCCGCTGATCCCGGCGAGGGCCTCGAGCGGACGCTGCACGCCGTCGAAAATCTGGCCGAGCAGGCCGGGCCCCAGCTCTACCGACAGCGGGTGGCCGAGCGATTCCACTGCCTGGCCGGGCCGCAGGCCGTCGGTCGCCTCGTAGACCTGGATCATCGCGGTGTCGCCATCGAGGCCGATGATCTCGCCGGTCAGGCCGAGCTCGCCGACGCGAACCTGTTCACCGTTCGGCACGCCGGGGAGCCGTGCGATGACGAGCGGCCCGTTGATCTCGACAATCTTGCCCATAGCTTACTCTGCCGGGCCGGCCTCGCCCGCGAACAGGCGTTCGGCGATGACTTCCGCGAGTTCCTCGCGGAACCGGGCGGCGCGCCCCTCGAACGTCGCATCGACGCGCACCCGGCCGTCGCGGGTCGCGACACGGACACCGCCGCCGAATGCGCCCGGCTCCGCGTCCAGTTCCATCTGGCGTCCCGGCGCCGCCTTCGCGGCCATCTCCGGCCAGCGGTCCCGGAGCCGTTCCGAATCGCGCGCATTGAGCGTCGCGACGAGGTCCCCGGCATCGAGACTCGACGCGGCGCCCGCGAGGAGCGCCTCGATCAGCGCTGTGTAGCTTGCTGCGTCTTCGGCGAATGCCGCGAGTCGTGCAGGCAACTCGCCGAGCACGTCCTCGATCAGGCTCCAGCGTTGCCGGTCGATATCGCCCGCCATGCGCAACGCCGCGGCCTGTACGTGCTGCCGATACAGCCGCTCGGAGGCAGCCTTCGCTTCACGCGTGATCCGTTCCTCCCGCGCATCGAGACGCGCCTGTTCGTCCCGCAGCACGGCCTTGCGGCCGTCTTCGCCGTGGGAGACGTATTCATCCGCCAGCGCCTGCGCCCGGGCGAGCAATGCCGATTCGAGGCCCGCGATGTCGCGCGCTTCGTTCACGTGGCGCGCTCCAGCGCACCCGCGCCGAGGACGCTGACGACCAGGTCCTCGACTTCGGGGTGATAGTCGCCCGGCGCATTCAGCGACGGAACCTCGGCAACGACGATGCGGCCGCCGGAGTTGCGCACGTGCTCGAGAGTGGCCGAACCGGAGCGAGCCAGGCCGGGTTCGAGCAACAGCAGGGCGCGCTCCCGGCGCTCGACGAGTCCGTCGAGCAGCTTGTCGAGTTCCGTCTCGGTGGCTCCTGGGAAGGTCTCGAAACCGATGAGGCCGAAGCCGAGCGTCAGTTCGGGACTGCCCATCGCGATCAGCCGCGTCGCCACTAGATCCTGCCCAGCATGAGGATCGAGATGACGAGCCCGTAGATGGCGATGCCTTCCGCCAAGCCCAGGTAGACGAGGGTGCGCCCGAACATCTCGGGTTTCTCGGAGATCAGCGCCATCGCGGACGAGCCGACCGGCCCCACGGCGATGCCCGCGGCGATCGCCGCGCCGGCCGTCGGGATCGCAACGCCGATCATCGCGAGGCCGAAACCGGTGGTCAACGGCGCCGGTCCGGCCGCCTCCAGCGCCGTTTGCGCCAATGCCGTGCGCACGCCGAAGAACAACAGGCCCAACTCGGCGAATACGAACAGCGCCACGTTCGACAGCACGGCACCGCGCAGCCACGGCGTGCGTTTCGGCGACAGCGCCGGGCGGTATTCCAGGTAGATGCCGGCGCCGATGATGCCGAGCAGGCTCGCGGTCATGATTCCAACCATCCAGTACATCGGTACTCCTCCTCAGGTCGGCAGGTCCTGCCGCACCTCCGAATTCGCCCCGAACGTCAGCGGCCGGAATTCCCTGCCGTCGCCGCTGAAGAACCGGGAAAAGCCCTCGTAATACTCGAGACGCAGGACCTGGATCGTCACGATCGCGCCCTCGAGCACGAGGATGAAAACATTCCCCACGACGATCGTCGTCCAGTGACCGGCGGGGCCCAGGCCGTTCGCGATCGTGAATACCGCGATCGCGAGCGCCACGTGATTGAGGCTGAAGGCCGCCACGCGCAGGAACGACAG
>JBAUVS010000334.1:0-2983 GCA_049583345.1 Woeseiaceae bacterium | reverse complement strand
GACAGATGGCGGCCGCGAGCGCGTCCGCGGCGTCGGCCGCCGGGGCGCCGTCGAGCCTGAGCAGGGATACGACCATGTGCTGGACCTGCTCCTTGCTTGCGGCACCGGTGCCGACGACGGCCTGCTTGATCTCGCGCGGCGCATACTCCACCACTTCCACGTCGAAGCCGAAGGTCGCGCACAGGGCCGCCGAGCGGGCGTGTCCGAGCTTGAGCGCACTGGCCGCGTTGCGTGCCATGAACACGCTCTCGATCGCGACGACGTCGGGCCGGTAGCGCTCGACGATCTCGTTCATCGAAGTAAAAATTTTTCGCAGGCGATCCTGCATCGGGCCGTCCGGGCTCCGAATCGTGCCGCTGGCGACGTATTCGGCGCGATCGCCCTCGAAATCCAGGATTCCGAATCCGGTCAACCGGGATCCCGGGTCGATACCGAGTATGCGCCGCCTAGGTTCCAACGCCGGCCTCGCTCTGTTCGTACAGTTCGTCGGAGATGTCGGCGTTGCTGTACACCTCCTGGACGTCGTCGAGGTCTTCGAGCACTTCGAGCAACTTCAGTATCGAGGCCGCGCTGTCGTCGTCGAGCTCGGCGCTCGTCGAAGCCCGCATCGTCAGACCCGAGTCCTCGGGCTCGAAGCCGGCCGCGCCCATCTCCGCGCGTACGGCTTCGAAACTGGCTGGATCGGTGAGCACCTCGATGGACCGATCCTCGCCGACGACGACGTCTTCCGCGCCGGCCTCGATCGCCGCGTCCATGATCGCTTCTTCACTGGTTCCCGGCGGATACAGAAGCTGACCGACATGGTTGAAAAGGTAGCTTACCGAGCCGTCGGCACCGAGATTGCCGCCGTATTTCGAGAACGCGTGACGGACCTCCGCGACCGTACGGTTACGGTTGTCGGTCAGGCAGTCGACCATGACGGCCGCGCCGCCCGGTCCGTAACCCTCGTAGCGCACCTCCAGGTACTCGACGTCGTCCAGCTCGCCCGCGCCGCGCTTGATGGCACGCTCGATGTTGTCCTTCGGCATGCTCTGCGCCTTCGCCTTGTCCACCGCCAGGCGCAGGCGGGGATTGGAGTTCAGATCACTGCCGCCCATGCGGGATGCGACCGTGATCTCCTTGATCAGCTTCGTGAAGAGCTTGCCGCGCTTCTTGTCCTGGGCGCCCTTGCGATGCTGGATGTTCGCCCATTTGCTGTGTCCTGCCATAGTTATCCCAAGCCTGACCCGGACACGCCCGGGTCAAATCTGCGCGTATGATAACGGTTATTGCAGGTACTGGCATCCGCACAAAGCTGCGCCAAATGTCCCTTTCCGAACGCGAAAAGCCCGCCAACGGCAGCGAAACGCCCGACATCGTCCGGGTCGCGGGTCGCTTCGTCGAGACCCTGCCCGACACACCCGCGATGCACGCCGCGATCGAGCAGGGACGCGAGATCGCGGCCATCGTCGAGAGCCTGGGCCTGGCCGGCGACCTGCTCGCGGCGGCCCGCGTCTACCCCGTGTTTCGCGAAGAACTTCTCGATATAAACGCTCTTGACAACAATGAGTTACGAGATATATCTCGAATTGTCATCGACTTGTTGCAACTCGGTCACTTCGCCCTGCCCGGCGACTGGCGGCCCGGCGAGGCGCTCGCGGCCCGGCAATCCGAGGCACTGCGCAAGATGCTGCTGGCGGTGGTGTCGGACGTCCGCCTCGTGCTGGTCCGCATCGCCGAGCAGCTGTGCCGGCTCCGGCACGCCAAGACCGCGCCGCGCGAGGAGCAACGGGCGCTGGCCATCGAGACGCGGGAGATTTACGCGGCGCTGGCGAACCGGCTGGGCGTCTGGCAGCTGAAGTGGGAGCTCGAGGACCTGGCATTCCGATACCTGGATCCCGACACGTACAAGGCCATCGCGGCCGCGCTCAACGAGAAACGCGGCGAGCGCGAACAGTTCATCGAAAACGTCAAGACGACGCTTCAGGAGGAGCTCGAACGGCAGGGTATCAAGGCCGAGATCAGCGGCCGCCCGAAGCACATCTACAGCATCTATCGCAAGATGCAGCGCAAGGACCGCGGGCTGGAATCGCTGTACGACATCCGCGCCGTGCGCGTGCTGGTCGACGACGTCAAGGACTGCTACGCGGCACTCGGCACGGTCCACAATCTCTGGTCGTATCTGCCCGGCGAGTTCGACGACTACATCGCGAACCCCAAGGAGAACGACTACCGGTCGCTGCACACCGCGGTGATCGGGCCCGAGGGCAAGACGGTCGAAGTCCAGATCCGCTCGCATGCGATGCACCGCCAGGCCGAGCTCGGCGTTGCCGCGCACTGGCGTTACAAGGAAGGCGGCGGTTCGCCGGCCGCTTTCGACCAGAAAATTCGTTTCCTGCGCCAGCTGCTCGAACCCGAAGAGACCGACGACGACTTGCTGGCACGGTTGCGCGACGACATGTTCGAGGATCGCGTCTACGCACTCAGCCCAAAAGGCGATGTCGTCGAGTTACCGGCGGGTGCGACGCCCCTGGACTTCGCCTACCACGTGCACACGATGATCGGTCATCGCTGCCGCGGGGCGAAGGTCAACGGCCGCATCACGCCGCTGACTTACAAGGTGAAGAACGGCGACCAGGTCGAGATCATTACCGGCGGGCAGCCCCATCCGAGCCGCGACTGGCTGAGCCCGAAACTGGGCTATCTCGCCAGCGCGCGCAACCGCGCCAAGGTCCGCAACTGGTTCCGCCACCAGGATCGCGATCAGCATTTGCGGGCCGGCCGCGAAATACTCGACCGCGAGTTGTCGCGCCTGCACGTCCGCGACGTCGCCACCGACGACATCGCGCGGTTGCTGAAATTCAAAAATGCCGACGCACTGAGCGTGGCGCTCGGCGCGGGCGACCTGACTCCGTCCGCCGTGGCGACGGCGTTGCAGCAACTGCGCGGCGCGCAGCCGGGCGCAAAGGACAAGCTGCGCAAGGCGCCGCGGCCGAAGGAAAAA
>JBAUVS010000333.1:0-3887 GCA_049583345.1 Woeseiaceae bacterium | reverse complement strand
TCGGCATCGGCCGCGTCGGCTGGGAGACGCCGGTGGGTGTCACCCGCGTCGTATCGAAGGCTCGCGATCCGAGCTGGTACGTACCGGCGTCAGTGCGCGCCGAGCATGCGGAACTCGGCGACCCGTTACCGGCCGTGGTGCCGCCCGGTCCCGACAATCCGCTCGGCACCCGCGTCCTGCAACTGGAGATGCCGGGGTACCTGATACACGGCACGAACAAGCCATTCGGCGTCGGGATGCGCGTCAGCCACGGCTGCATCCGCCTGTATCCGGAGAACATCGAGACGCTCTACGAACTCGTCGATATCGGGGAGAGCGTGACGATCGTCAACGAGCCGTATCTCCTCGGCTGGCTCGACGGAGACTGGTATTTCGAATCGCATGCGCCGCTGGCCGACGACGCCGAGGACCCGGGCGCGCGTCTCGCGCAGGTGCTCGACAAACCGCGGGACGGCGCATTACGGCCGCTCGACCGGCGCGAGAAGGACGAGGCGCGGTCCGTCGCGAGCGTCGACAACGGCGTTCCGTTGCGACTCGCCGCGCGCGATCTCGACGAGGTGTACGGTCGCGCGCGGCCGGTGAAGAACGTCGTCAAGATCGATCCGGATGCACCGTCGCTCACCGAAGTGCGCGAGATGATCGACGAAGCCGTGCGCGAGGCAAAAGCGGAACCGGAAGCGCTGTGAGCGAGTGGCTCGACCTGATGCTCGACGAGATCGCGCGCAAGAAGCGCGAGCAGGCCGAGGCCGAGGAAGAGCGCAGGCGGCGTGCGCAAGAACGCGACGAGACCGAAACGACCGACCGGCCACCGGCTCAATCGAAGTAGCGCAGGAACTCGGCAGGCAGGCTACCGCGCGCGGCCGGACCGATCCCGGCGGCGCCGAGCGGCCTGGAATTGAACGTATTCCAGAACAACACCGATTGCGTGGCGAGTGCCGGTTTGTCGAGATCGTCGAGCAGCGCGGCAAGCGCCTTGCCGGTGTAGGTGGTTTCCAGCTGCAGGCCGAGTTCGTCCCGCGCGATCGCGATCGCACGCTCCGCGGCGGGCGTCGGCCGGGCATAGCCGTCGCCGAAAAACTCGTCGCGGAAGCAGAGCCGGACACGACTGGCCAGATCGGCGGGGATGGCCGGGTCCAGGCGGCGCAGGAGCGTCGCGGTCTTGGCGATCAGGCGCCGCATCGCTTGCGGATTCGACACACTCAGGTGCGTCACGCGGACCGCGTGCACTTCGGCCGCGAGTCCCGCAAGGGCGAGGCCGAGGGCAAGGCCGGCGGCGGTCGCCATCGTGCCGTTGGCGACGTAGACACGATCGGGGACGGCGATCGCGCCGGCGTTCACCTGTTCGGCGAGTTCGAGACCCGCGTTGACGAAGCCGACGGTACCGAGCCAGTTCGATCCGCCGGCCGGAATCACCCAGGCATGCCGGCCCTGCACGCGCTCGCGCATGACCTGCACGCGCGTTGCGCGGGGACCGCCGAAATACACGAGTTCGGTGCCGTGCGCGAGGTGCAGGCCGAGCTTGACGGCGCAGGCCGGCGTGCGTGTCTGGTGCGACAGCAGGCAGGTGCAGGGCAGCCCGAGTGTGCCGGCGTACAGGGTCGTCGCCAGAGCGTGGTTGGACGCGACGGTGCCGAAGGTCGCGACGCGTTGCGCACCGCGGTCGAGCGCACGACGCAGGAGATATTCGAGTTTGCGCACCTTGTTGCCGCCGTAGAGGCCGGCGGTGAGATCGTCGTGCTTGATGGACACTTCGCGCCGGCCTGCCGCCGTGGGCAGTCGTTTCGTGTCGACCGGTGTCGGCAGGTCGGCGAGTGGCGTCCTTTGCAGGCGCGCGGCCAGTCGCGGATATCGGGCGGCAAGATGGTCTGTCATCCCCGGTACTCTAACAACCTTCTGCTCCAATGAAGGCGGCAATATTTACCTGTCAGAGCAGTTGAATGGTAAACACGCAACGCTCTGATTAGAATGCAATCACGGATTTCCGCAGCTTCGGAGACAGGCTTGTCGGATGAAGTGGATCGTGGCATCACGGTCACGGAACTCGCGCCGATGGATCAGCCCATCGACGTGTCACGCGAAACCACGGCCGCCTTCGTCGGCCGTACATTGCGCGGCCCCCTGAACACACCCGTCCTCGTCGGAAATTTCGGCGAATTCAAGCGTCGTTTCGGCGACAGCTGGGCACGTTCCAGTCTCGGGCCTGCCGTACAGCAATTCTTCGAACACGGCGGCAGGCGGCTCTACATCGTGCGCGTCGTCAACAATGCGAAAGGCGCCCTGCTGTGTCTGCCGGCGAACGGCTCGGCCCTCGTGCTCCGGGCCCGGGATCCGGGGTCGAGCGAAACGATACGCGCGGCGGTGGACTTCGACCGCATCGCGGACGAGGACGCGGACGCGTTCAACCTGACGCTGCAGCGCCTCGATCCGGTCACGGGATTCGTCGTCGAGCAGGAATTCTACGACAGGGCGAGCTGGCGCACCGGGTCTGACGCCTTCATCGGCGACTCGCTGGCTTCGTCGGGCATTGCCTGTCTCGAGCAACCCTGGCCGACGCGGCTTCCTGAGGCGACGTCGGGCGGCGACCGGCCCTTCGCCGACGCCTATGCGGATGCGGCACAGCCGGGTACCGACGGCCAGGAATTGTCGGATTACGACCTGGTCGGTTCACGGCAAGCCGCGACCGGCCTGTTCGCGCTCAGGCATGTCGAGGACGTCGACCTGCTGTATCTGCCGCCTCCGGGCAAGGGTCGCGACCTCGGCCCCGCCTCGATCGTGGCGGCGGACCTGTTCTGCCGCAAACAGGGCGCGATGCTGATCATCGATCCGCGCGGGTCATGGGAGACACCGGCGCAGGCGATCGCCGGGGTGCGCGGCCTCGGCCTCGCCAGTCCGAACGCGATCAGCTATTTCCCGCGGCTTTGTGGGCGCGGCGAAGACGTGCCGACCGGACGGGCAGTCGGTGCCGCGCTCGCGGGCCTGCTTTGCAAGCTCGATCGGACCCGCGGTCCCTGGCACGGGCTCGATCGCAGGGATACCGGCTTCGCCCGCCGGCTGCGGCCCGTCGTGGCGGTGGACGACGAGGCGACGGAGCAGCTGGTACGCGCGGGCCTCAACGTGATCGCGGCCGGCCCGGCAGGACGGGCATTCCTGCACGGCTCCGTGACGATGGGCCGCGGCGGCGAGTCCCATCCGGGTTTCTCGAGCCTGACGGTCCGGCGCAACTGTCTCAACATCCTCAATGCCATCGAGCGGGCAACGCGCTGGTCCGTGTTCGAGGCCGACGCGGCGAACGTCGACGCCCGGATCGAGAGCCAGGTCACGGCCTATTTCGGATCACTCGCCAACCGCGGGGCCATTGCGAGCGAGCGTTGCGGCGTGGAATGCAGATCCCAACGCGCACCCGGCGGCGGCCGGCGAGTGCCGATCTCCATCGTCTTCCAGCCGGCGGGCAGCCGCGAACCGATCGCGTTCCGCCTGTGCCACGAGGCCTCCGGCTGTCGTGTCCTCGCCACGACCTTTACCCCGGCCGTCGAGGACTGCGCATAGCGGCCTGCTGGAACGCCTGCGATTTGACATAGTCGCGACAGGTTCACGGTGTCCCGCGGCTGCCGGGTGCTATCCTCGATCGTTCGGCGCTCCGCCGTTCGCGGGGCCGACCGCGAGGAATCGGAAGGTGTCCCGACGGTGCATGTGAGAGTCGTCCTGATCGTGGCAGCCGCGCTGCTGGGCGCCGGCTGCGGCGGCGGCAGCGCGGACCCTGCCGGGTCCGGCGGTCCCGCAGCGCCCGAGCCGCCGAAGGTTTCCCGGTCGGAGGCATTCCAGCTGCTGAATCAGGCCACCCTCGGCGCGACCGAGGCCGAGGCGGCACGCGTCGAGCGACTCGGGGT
>JBAUVS010000332.1:0-5742 GCA_049583345.1 Woeseiaceae bacterium | reverse complement strand
TCCAGGTCGATATAGGCCACCGTCAGGGAAGCACCCAGCCGCGTGGACAGGGCGATATCGTGATCGAGCCGTTCCCGGAACGTGCGCCCGTTCGCGAGCCCGGTCAGCGGATCGGTCCGTGCCAGGGCCTTCTCCGCCTGCAGCCGGCGATGCAGTGCACACAGGAGCGAGGCGATGATGACGAAGAACGCGAGCCGGACCGTCGCGTTCCAGACCGGGATCGCGGAGTATTCGTACGGATAACCCGCCGTCACTTCGGCCACGTACCAGGTGAGACTGGACGCGAAGGCGAATGCGTAACCCGTGTTGCGGCTGCCGTACCAGGCCGCGAAGCCGACCGGCACCAGGTAGAAAACGGAAAACGAGATCTGGTAGCCGGTCAGGTAATCGATCGCACCGACGATGGCGAGCGTCGCAAGCGCCAGTGCGATCACGACTGGCCTTGCGAGGCGATAATCGATCAGTCTGTTGCTTGCGACCACGGCCGCGTTTCGCTCTGATCCCGTCCCGACGGGAAACGGCGCTATTCTAGGGCAGGCGAGTCTACGGCCAGAAGCCGACTGCGTCACACATTTTCAGCGGTAATCCGCCTTTACCACCGCCAGGATACCCGCCTCGTAGCTGGTCGGCGTAAAGGAGAAGCGCCGGTCGAACTTCTCGCTGACGAAGTCGTAGTCCCGGTCGTACTGGTAGGCCATCTCCTTCAGTTCCTTCAGCGGCGGGAACACGAGGCCCATGACGCTCATGAGCCAGTTGGAGACGACCTGTACGCGAGGTTTGACGCCCAGTTCCTTCGCGATCGCCTCGACCCATTGCCGGCCGGTCGGCGGGTTGGGCGCCGTCGGCAGGTGCCAGACACCGCCGTAGGCGTCGGCCGTATTGCCCAGCTTCGCCGTTCCGCGCGCGGCATCGGGGCTGTAGGTAAACGAATGGATGCAGTCCGCCGACAGCAACCACTGCGCGGCCTTGCCGGCGGCGAGCCGCTCGAACACGATCTGGGTCAGCACGCTGCCCTTCTGCTTGCCGGGCCCGTAGAAATCGGCGCTGCGCGCGATCAGGCCCTGGATCTCGCCCTTGCCCACGGATTCCATGAAGATTTCGGCGACACTCGCGCGCACCTTGCCCTTGCGGCTGGTCGGCCGGACCGGGGTGTTCTCGTCCATCGGCGCGAGCCGGTCGCGGTCGTACATGTAGATATTGTCGAAGAACACGAGCTTGCAGCCGCTGTCGCGGCAGGCCGCGATCACGTTGCGCATCAACACGGGCCACTTTTCTTCCCAAACGACCGCCTTGTAGGGCAGGCCGACGAGCAGGTAGGCCACGTCCGAGCCCTGCACCGCTTTGGCAACCTGCCCGGCGTCCAGCAGGTCGGCCGGGAATATTTCGTTGGCAGGCAGGACCGGCGTGGGATTGCGGCCGACGAGCCGCACCCGGTCCGCGTACTCCGGCAGGATACGCGCCATCTCGAGGCCGATGGTGCCGCCAGCGCCGAGGATCGTCTGTAGTCCCGACATGGCCGATTATTGTAACAACCCTGTGCCGGGACTTCGCCCCGACCTGTCCGGTTCGCGGCTTGAAACTCACGGCGACAATGACAATAAGGCTCTTCGGCCGCAATATTGTCGCTATCTGCGGGTCAAAGCCAAGCATCGTGATGCGCAAGAACCTGGTCAGGATCGGATTGGTTTATCTCGGGCTCGTCCTGTCGGCGCTCGCAGTCGCCGACGCGCCCGATCCGGATCCGGCACGATTTGCTCACGAAATTGCCGTATTCTCGGACCTCGACACCAAGAATTCCTTTCCCGAACGGGCCAACCTGTTCGTGGGCAGTTCGAGCATCCGCTTCTGGCGCACGGCCGACGCGTTTCCCGGCAAACCGGTCATCAACCGCGGCTTCGGCGGCTCGGAGATCTCCGACGTCATTTTCTACTACGACCGGATCATCAAGCCGTACGCGCCGGCAAGGATCTTCTTCTACGCCGGCGACAACGACATCGAGGACGACAAGACCCCGGAGCAGGTCTTCGAAGATTACGTGGAACTCGCCGGCAAAGTGCGAGCCGACTTGCCGGACACGGAACTGATCTTCCTGTCCATCAAGCCGAGCGAAGCGCGCTGGGAAAAGTGGCCGAAGATGCAGCAGGCGAACCAGCTGATCCGTGAATTTTCGGCGCACGATCCGAAGCTCGGCTACATCGACGTGGCCTCGCTGCTGCTAAACGCCGACGGCAGGCCGAAAGACGTCTATGTCCTGGACGGACTGCACCTGAACGAAGAGGGTTACCGTCTCTGGGACCAGGCGCTGGTGCCGCTGCTCGTCGATTGATGGTGCCGGCGGCAGGAATCGAACCCGCGACCTGAGGTTTACAAAACCCCTGCTCTACCTACTGAGCTACACCGGCAGTTGTGGGCTGCGGATTATTGGCGTTTCGGCCTCCGCTGACAAGGGCAATAGTAGCGTTATTGCGATTTGGGACAGGTCGCCTGGTCCCTGAGCAGCACCTTGTCCTCACCGTACTGTTCGACGATTGCGCCTGCGCCCTTGCCCGGCGGCAGCCCGATGTCGACGAAGAAGATGTTGTCTTCGCGCGTGCGCGGCGTGATCTCCGCCGGCAGGCCGAGCGACTTTGCCTGCAGCTCGACCTTTTCCGCGCGTTCGGCGTCGCCGAACAGCCCGAGCGAGATGTTGAGCGAACCGTCGTCGCCGGTCACGACGTAAGCGTCGGACAGGCCGCCGTCGCGGAGCTTCTGCAGCATTTCGTTGCCGGCTGCACGATCGCCGACGTTGCGGATCAACACCCAGTGCCCGACGAAGATCTGGCCGCGTTCGCTGCGCACGCTGGTACGCATGCCCTGTGCCGCATACTGCGTTTCCGCCGTGTCGGCGTCGGTTGCCGCACGGAACGGCCCGACCGTGACGCAGGAGCGGCCGACCACGGCCTCGAGCGCGGACGGTTCGCCCGAACCCAGCACCGCGCCGACGCTGGCCGCCCCGGCATCGCGGTTTGCCGACACGGCCAGCGGCGGCCCGAGGTCGGATTCATTGACGATGGCGACGCCCGGCTCGGCCGTTTCCTTACCGAGCATGCCCCACACGAAGTAGAGGATGTTCGCAAGCAACAGTAGCAGCAGCAGGTTCTTCATCGTGGCTTGTCCAGGAGCTCCGCCAATCCCTGCAACACCAGGTGCGGTCGATGACTCGGCGCCCCGCCGAGCGCCGTAAGGATGCGCGAGGCATCCCCACCGGTCAAGACAACGGCCGGCTTGCGGATACCGGCTTCGCGCATCGCGGCCATGGCATGCTCGACGGCGCCCGCGACGGCGGCGTATGTGCCGTGCGTGATCGCTGACGTCGTCGAGTTACCGAACAGGTCCATCCCGCTCGCCGCTTTCGCGGCGCGGACCGTGACCCTGGGCAAATCGCTCGTGTGCCCGGCGAGCGCCTCGCGCATCAGCGCGACGCCCGGCAGGATCTGACCGCCGAGATGTTGTCCGCCCCGGTCGATCGCATCGATCGTCACGGCGGTGCCGGCGTCGACGACCAGGCAGGGCTTGCCGAACTCCGCCCACGCACCGATCATCGCGACCCAGCGATCGACGCCGAGACGCCGCGGCAGCCGGTAGCCGTTCGTCACGCCGCAGGCACTGCGCTCGCTGCGCGCGAAATGCACGTCGCAGCCGCAATGCAGGCCGATGACGCCCGCCAGGCGCGTCCCGAAACTCGTGCCCGCGACGTTGCTCGCCATCACGGCATCCACGCCGCGGGGCAGCTTCGAGGTCAGCGCCGCGAGTCCCGCCTCGCGGATGTTGGCCTGGGTGATGTGTCCCGTGCGGCGAATCGCGCCGTCCTCCAGCACGCCCCACTTCAGGCGCGTATTGCCGACGTCGAGCAGCAGTGCGGTCATTGCAGGCCGCCTGCCGGCCGTCCGGCGGCGACGATGGACCCCGATACGACGCGTTGCTGCATCGCGCCCGTGTCGACGATCAGCGCGCCGTCGACGTCGACGCCGGCCGCGATACCCGTCACACGTTTGTCCGGCATTTCGACCGTCACTTCACGCCCGCGCAGCCAGTCGAAGCGCTGCCAGTCCGCGGTGAAATCGGCGAAGCCGTGCGACTCGAAGCGTGCCATCGTACGGAACAGCACCTCGATCATCGTTCCGGCGAGCAGATCGCGGGGCGGGACCTCGTCGACGAGATCTTCCAGCGCCACCGCGCGATTGGCCCAACCCGAGCCGGCCCCGAGATCCACCCTGCCGGCATGGTGCAGGTTGAGCCCCAGACCCGCCACGACGGTGACGCTGTCGCGGCCGCCGGATTGCACCTCGGTCAGGATGCCGCCGAGCTTGCCGTCGTCTGCGACGAGATCGTTGGGCCACTTGAGCGAGACGCCGGCAACGCCGAGTCCGGACAAGGCATCGGCCGCGCCCACGCCGAGTGCCAGCGTCAGCGCCGGCAGGTCCTTCGGCATGCTCGCGAAGGTGAACGCCAGCGACAGGTACAGGCCGGAGCCGCGCGGCGACAGCCAGCGCCGATAGTGCCGGCCGCGACCGGAAGTCTGGTGATCGGCGAGCGCAACGCAGAATCGTCCGCTCGCCGGGGCCCGTTGCGAAAGCAGGTGCGTGTTGGTCGAGGCGATGCTGGAGAACAGTTCCAGGCGTTCGAGTTTCGATTTGGTGTTCTCCGAGAGCGGCCTTTGTATCCCTGCGGTATCCAGCTTACTCATTATCGGCCGTCTTGCGATGGCGGCTGAATACCATCAGCTTCGGGTTCCGGTGTTCGGTGCCTTCGCGCATGCGCCGGATGTTGGCGCGGTGCCAGATGATGACGAACAATGCCATCACGGCGGTATAGATGAACAGCGGCTGTTCCGCGGGCAGGTACCGGACGCCGACCCATACGGGCACGGATACCGCGGCCGCAATCGTTGCGAGCCCGACGTAACCCCAGAATACGAGCATGAACGCCCACACGACCAGCAACGGCACGATCACCTCCGGCGCGACCACCAGCAGCGTCCCAACGAGCGTCGCGGCGCCCTTGCCGCCGCGGAAGCGATGGTAGACCGGCCACACGTGGCCGAACACGGCCGCGGTCGCGCAGCACAGGGTGAGCCAGGTCCTTGAAATTGCGGGGTCGAGCGCCACGAACGGGAGCGCGAGGTTCGGCACGACGCCCGCACCGAACGCGCCCTTGCCGATATCGATCAGGATGACGCCGACGGCGAATACGATGCCTTGCGTGCGCAGCGCATTCGTGCCGCCCGCATTGCCGCTGCCCATCGTGCGGATGTCGACGCCGCCGTACAGGCGGCCGATGACCAGCGCGCCCATGATCGAGCCGATGAAGTAACTGACGAGGAATTTGACGCCGAGTTCGAGCATGCGCCGTTTTGCGTGTGGAGTTCGGCTCATTGTAGCATCCGGCGGGCGACAGCCGCGGAGGGGCGATGCCGACGACACCCGTTCCGTTGTTCCTGAATCCGGTCGCCGGACGCGGCCGTGCGCGCGGACGCCTCGCTCGCATCCGGCAGATCTTTGACGACGCCGGGGTGCGGGTCGAGGTGCACGAGAGCATCGGCGTCGGCGACGTGGAGGCGCGGGTCCGTGCGGCCGTGGCCGACGGCGCCAGCGGGCTCGTGGTTGCCGGCGGCGACGGCAGTGTCTGCGAAGCCGTGAACGGTATCCTCGCCGTGGGCGGGGCCGCGCTCGGCGTCATCCCGACCGGTACCGGCAACGACTT
>JBAUVS010000331.1:0-2713 GCA_049583345.1 Woeseiaceae bacterium | reverse complement strand
GCGATGCTGGAATTGCTGTACTCCTCCGGCCTGCGCCTGTCCGAACTCGTCGGACTCGACTGCGCCGACATCGACATGAGCGACGCCACCGTGCGCGTCACCGGCAAGGGAAGCAAGGAACGTATCGTGCCCGTGGGCCGCCATGCGCGGACCGCGCTGTCGACCTGGTACAGGAGCCGTCGGGAGCTGGCGCCGGCCGACGAACCGGCCCTGTTCGTGAGCCGGCGCGGTACACGCCTCCGCCACCGCTCCGTACAGGACCGTGTCGCCTACTGGGCACGCCGGCAGGGCATCGACACCCGGGTGTTCCCGCATCTGTTCCGGCACTCCTTCGCGACGCACCTGCTCGAGTCGAGCCACGACCTCCGGGGCGTCCAGGAACTCCTGGGGCATGCGAACATCTCGACCACCCAGGTCTACACGCATCTTGATTTCCAGCACCTGGCCCAGATATACGATCAGACACATCCCCGCGCGCGCAAGAAGAATTGAATTCGCGGATCGGGCCGATGCCGATCGCGGCTGAAGCCGCTCCTACGGATATCCTTTCGCACAGGCAACAGACTTATGAACCAATTCCGGGGCACTACCATCGTTGCGGTACGGCGCAACGGCAAGGTCGCGATCGGCGGCGACGGACAGGTGAGCATGGGCGCGACCATCATGAAGGGCAACGCGCGCAAGGTCCGGCGCCTCGCCGACGGCCGCGTCATCGCCGGATTCGCCGGCGGCACCGCCGATGCCTTTACGTTGTTCGAGCTGTTCGAGAGCAAGCTCGAGCAATACGGCAACCTGACCCGTGCCGCGATCGAGCTGGCGAAAGACTGGCGCACGGACCGTCGCTTGCGGCGGCTCGAGGCGCTGCTGTGTGTCGCAGATGCGGAGAGCTCGCTGATTATCTCGGGCAACGGCGACGTCATCGAGCCCGAACACGACCTGATGGCGATCGGCTCCGGCGGCCCCTATGCGCAGGCCGCCGCGCTGGCGCTGCTGCGCAATACGGAACTCGGCGCCCGCGAAATCGTCGAACACGCCCTCGGCATCGCGGGGGAGATCTGCGTGTACACGAACCGGAACATCCTGATCGAGGAACTGTAGGAGGCTAACGCGTCATCGCGAGCGCAGCGAAGCGATCCACAAGCGCACATCAAGCACTGGATTGCTGCGCCCTTCGGGCTCGCAATGACGACGAATACACGAGCCATGTCACAGATGACCCCCAGAGAGATCGTCCAGGAACTGGACAAGCACATCGTCGGCCAGGACGAGGCCAAGCGCGCGGTGGCCATCGCACTGCGCAACCGCTGGCGCCGTGTGCAGGTCGACGAACCGCTGCGCGGCGAGATCACCCCGAAGAACATCCTGATGATCGGTCCGACCGGCGTCGGCAAGACCGAGATCTCGCGCCGTCTCGCGCGGCTCGCCAGGGCACCGTTCGTCAAGGTCGAGGCGACGAAGTTCACCGAGGTCGGCTACGTCGGCCGCGAGGTGGACAGCATCATCCGCGACCTGGTCGATATTGCCGTCAAGATGACGCGCGAAGAGGAGATGTCGAAGGTGAGACATCGCGCCGAGGACGCCGCCGAGGAGCGGGTACTCGACACCTTGCTGCCCAGGGCTTCGCAGGGTATCGGCTTCGACGCCGAAACACCGCCGGCACAGGGTGCCGACACGCGCCAGAAATTCCGCAAGATGCTGCGCGAGGGCGACCTGGACGACCGCGAGATCGAGGTCGATCTGCAGGCGATCCCCGTCGGCATCGAGATCATGGCGCCGCCGGGCATGGAGGAGATGACGAGCCAGCTGCAGGGGATGTTCCAGAATCTCGGCGGTAACCGCCGCACCCGGCGCAAGCTGAAGGTGAAAGACGCGCTCCGTCAGCTCACCGACGAGGAAGCCGCCAAGATGCTCGACGAGGAGGAGCTCAAGGCCCGGGCGCTGGAGGCCGTGGAGGAGCACGGCATCGTGTTCCTCGACGAACTCGACAAGGTCGCGCGGCGCTCCGAGACGGTGGGCGCCGACGTATCGCGCGAAGGCGTGCAGCGCGACCTGCTGCCACTCGTCGAGGGCTCCACGATCACGACGAAATACGGGATGGTAAAGACGGATCACATCCTGTTCATCGCCTCCGGAGCCTTTCACGTCGCAAAGCCGTCCGACCTGATCCCCGAACTGCAGGGGCGATTCCCGATACGTGTCGAGCTCAAGTCGCTGACCACCGAGGACTTCGTACGCATCCTGACCGAACCGGACGCGTCGCTGACGGCTCAGTACCAGGCGCTGCTCGCGACCGAGGAAGTCGACGTCGAATTCACTGACGACGGCGTGCGCCGCATCGCCGAAGTCGCCTACCAGGTCAACGAGAACACCGAGAATATCGGTGCGCGCCGCCTGCACACGGTGATGGAACGCCTGCTCGAGACCGTCTCCTTCGAGGCGTCGGACAACAGCGGCAGCCACGTGCTGATCGACGCGGCCTACGTCGACGAGCACCTGGCCGAACTCTCGAAGGATGAGGACCTGAGCCGGTATATTCTCTGATCAGGGAAACTCTGAACAATTCGAAATGGAGTCGTCATTGCGAGTGAAGCGAAGCAATCCAGTGTTTGAAATCAACGACCTGTGGATTGCCGCGTCGCTTCGCTCCTCGCAATGACGAATTGATCAGAGTTTCCCTAGGTGAAATCCGGCATTTAAACTCCCGCACGTTCGC
>JBAUVS010000330.1:0-2273 GCA_049583345.1 Woeseiaceae bacterium | reverse complement strand
GCACTGAAGCCGTCCACGAACACGAAGCCCGGGTTGATGATGAACGTCGAGGCGGACGATACGCTCGCGGCGAGGATCACGCCGACGACGTACGGATTCATTGCCCGGTTCCCCACCGCGAAAGAGCCGAAACCGTGGGTCCTCCGGTAGCCCAGCCAGCCCAGCCATGCCGTGCCGGCGAGGTAGGCGATGAACAATACCCAGGCGAAGATCAAAGCGCCGTCCCGGCCAGCGCGTCGCGCATCGCCTTGATGACGGCGACCTGCTTGCCGTGGAATATCCAGACGCGGTCGTCGCGGAGATTGTCGAGATCGTCGAGCGCCAGCCGCACGCGCCCCATCACGGCACCCGGTCCAGCAGCGCGTCGATCGCGGCGAGGCATTCGGGCTCGTCGAGCAGCGGCGCGTGTCCCCGGTTCGGCACCGGCGCCACGACGAGGTCCGGCTTGCGCGCCGCCATCCTGTCGACGATATCCTTGTTGAGGATGTCGGACATGGCGCCCCAGATCAGCACGGTCGGTATCGTCTGCAGCGCATCGAGCAGCAACCACGGATCGCCGCCCTCCTGCGCGCCCACTTCCCGCACGGCGCGGCCGATGTTCGGATCCATGTCGAGGCGCGGTGTGCCGTCTTCGTCTTCGCGGTAGCCGCGCCAGGCCATCTTGCGCCAGTCGTCCTCGTCGAGGCCGGGCAGCCATTCGCCGTAGACCGCCTTCGCCTGGGCCACCGCCGCGTCCCAGTCGGCGACGGGGTCCAGTCTGCCGGTGTACTCCTGCACACGGGCGAGCCCGACCGGGTCGATTTCCGGACCGATGTCGTTGATCACGACGCCGGCCAGGCGCTCCGCGTGCTGCGCCGCCATCGCCATCGCGCAGAGTCCGCCGAGCGACGTGCCGATGACGATGATGCGTTCGATGCCCAGCTGGTCGAGCAGGGTCCACACGTCGGCGATGTAGGTGCCGGGATGATAGTTCTGCCAGTTCGGGTCGTAATCCGAATGTCCGCGGCCGCGGAAGTCGATCGTCAGCACGCGCCGGCGCTCGCCGAGGCGCAGGGCCAGGTCTTCGAAATCGCGGCTGTTGCGCGTCAGTCCCGGCAGACAGATGACCGGCGTGCCGTCCTGCTGGCCGCCGAAGTCACGATAGTAGAGGTTCAGCCCGTCGCTGCTCTGGAAGAAATGCGCGTTCGCCGGATGTTTCATCACCTAGACCTCGAACCGTTCATACTGCTTGCGCAGTTCGCGTTTCAACACCTTGCCGTTCGGATTGCGCGGCAATTCGTCGAGGAACGCCACGCCCGCGATGCGCTGCTGCCTGCCGAGCTGGCCGTTCGCCCACGCCCGCAATTCTTCCGCGCCGATCTCAACTCCTGCCGCACGCACGACGATCGCGAGCGGTGTCTCGCCCCACTTCGCATGCGGAACCCCGACGACGGCGACCTCACTGACCGCATCGTGCCGGATGATCACGGCCTCGATGTCGGCCGGATAGATGTTCTGGCCGCCCGAGATGATCATGTCCTTCTTGCGATCGACCAGGAACAGGAAGCCGTCCTCGTCGAGCATGCCGACGTCGCCGGTGCGCAGCCACTTCGCGCCGGACGGGTGCAGCCAGGTCGCCTCGGCGTTGGCGGCGTCGTTGCAATGATAGCCCGCCATCATGAAACGGCTCTGTCCGACGATCTCGCCGGGTTCGCCCGGCGGCAGGACGCTGCCGTCCTCGCCGATAATCGCGAGGCGCTGGCCCGGGCACGCCCGCCCGACGGAGCCGATCTTGTCGAGCATGTCTTCGGGGGACAGGATCGTCACGAGTCCCTCGGTCAGGCCGTAGAGTTCGACGAAGTCCCCGGGCATGCGCTCGACGATCGCGCGCTTGAGCTCGACGGCCAGCGGCGAACCGCAACACATGTAGGCATCGAGACTCGACAGGTCGTACGCGTCGTAATCTTCGCACTCGAGCAGTTTCTGGAACTGCAACGGCACCATCACCGTGTGCGTGATCCGCTGCCGGCCGATGATCTCGAGGCAGCCGCGCACGTCGAAGCGCCGCTGGACGACGATCGTCCCGCCGGCGAAGAACGTCGCCAGGATCGCGACCCAGCTGATGTTGGAGAACAGCCCGAGGTTGATCAGCGTGCGTGCCCCCGAGTGGTAGCGCAACGCGACCGCCATGTCCGAGCCCCAGGCCTCGCGGCCGGCATGATCGTGGACGATGCCCTTGGGCAGGCCGGTGGTGCCGGAGCTGTAGATGATGTTGCATTCGTCCGCGGGGTCGA
>JBAUVS010000329.1:0-3722 GCA_049583345.1 Woeseiaceae bacterium | reverse complement strand
CGACGCCTGGGTCGCGGGCCGGCACCAGCTCGACGGCGGCCGCCTGACCGGCGTCGACACGGCGGACCTTTTGGCGCGCTGCGACGAATGGCGCCAGCGCATCGCCGGGGGTCCCGATCCCTCGCGGGACCTGAGTCAACGGAGTGTGAGGCAATGACGACGGCACAGCAGAACATCGACGACGCGGAAGTCGCAAAATTCGACGCGCTGGCGGCGCGCTGGTGGGATCCCGACGGCGAGTTCCGCACCCTGCACGAGATCAACCCGCTCAGGCTCGACTGGATCCGCCGTTACGTCGAACTCGACGGCGCGACCGTCGCCGACGTCGGCTGCGGCGGCGGCATCCTCGCCGAGGCCATGGCCGGCTGCGGCGCCACCGTGACCGGCGTCGACATGGCCGAGGGACCGCTCGCCGTCGCGAAGCTGCACCAGGTCGAGTCCGGCGCCGAGGTCGACTACCGGCGCGCCACGGCCGAGGACCCCGCCGCCGAACGCCCGGGCGGTTACGACGTCGTGACCTGCCTCGAGCTGCTGGAACACGTGCCCTCGCCCGTCAAGGTGATTGCGGCCGTGTTCGAACTGCTGCGCCCCGGCGGCCACGCGTTCTTCTCGACGATCAACCGCAACCCGAAGTCGTTCCTGTTCGCCATCGTCGGCGCCGAATACCTGCTGCGCCTGCTGCCGGCGGGCACCCACGAATACCGCAAGTTCATCCGCCCCTCGGAGCTCGACGGCTGGGCGCGCCGCGCCGGTCTCGATCTCGTGGCCAGCATCGGCATGCAGTACAACCCGCTGACGAAGGCGTACACGCTGGGCGCCGACCTCAGCGTGAACTACCTCATGTGCTATCGAAAGCCGGAAGCCTCTTGAGTCGCCTGCACGACGGCGGCCTCGAGGCCGTGTTCTTCGATCTCGACGGCACGCTCATCGACACCGCGCCCGACATGGTCGATACGCTGCAAACCCTGCAGCGCGACCACGGCGTCGCGCCCGTTGCCTACGAGGTCGGCCGCTCGTACGCCTCCAACGGCGCCATGGGCCTGTTACGGATCGGCTTCCCGGACCTCGACGACGACGAACGCAAGGACCTGCTGCCCGAGTACCTCGACCGCTACGCCGGCACCGTGACGGCGCGCTCGCGCCTGTTCGCGGGCCTCGAGGCCCTGCTCGCCGAGCTGGACGCCGCGCGCGTGCCCTGGGGCATCGTCACCAACAAGCCGGCGTACCTGACGGCGCCGCTGCTCGAGGCGCTCGCACTCGCGAGTCGCGCCGCCTGCGCGGTGAGCGGCGACACACTGCCGGTACGCAAGCCGGACCCCGGGCCACTGTTGCATGCCTGCGAGCTCGCGGGCGTCGAAGCGGCGCAGGCCGTGTATGTCGGCGACTCCTCGCGCGATATCCAGGCCGGCACCGCGGCCGGCATGGCCACGGTCGCGGCCGCCTACGGCTACGTCGTGGCCGGCGACGACCCGGCCGGCTGGGGTGCCGAACGGATCGCCGCGGATCCCGAAGAACTTGCCCAAATCCTGCGCAAAGCGGTTAATCTGACCGCGTGATGGAATCGTTCACGATCGACCCGCAGTGGATCCGTATCGGCGGTCCGGCGGCGCTGGCCGGGCTCGTGGCCGGGGCGCTCATCGTCTGGCTCGTGATGCGCCGCAGGACGGCGCGTCTCGCGGCCGAGATCAAGTCCCAGGAGTCGCTGCAGCAGGAACGCCAGATCGCCTTCGAGGCGGCCAATGCGCAGCTCACGCGGGCTTTCAACGAGCTCGCCAACCAGTCGCTCAAGGCCAACAGCGAAAGCTTCCTGCGGCTCGCCGAGCAGAATCTCGGCGCGCAGCAGGAGAAAGCGAAGCACGAGCTTTCCGAGCGCGAGAAGGCCGTCGAGGCGCTCGTCAAGCCGATCCGCGACGCGCTGCAGGCCTCGCAGAAGCAGATCGAGGAGCTCGAGAAGGCGCGCAGCGAGGCCTACGGCGGCATCAAGTCCCATCTCGAGACCATGCAGGCCAGCCAGAAGTCGCTGGCGCAGGAGACCCAGAACCTCGTCAAGGCGCTGCGCCGCCCGGAAGTGCGTGGGCGCTGGGGCGAGATCACGCTGCGGCGTCTCGTCGAGCTCGCCGGCATGGTCGAGCACTGCGACTTCCAGGAACAGGTGCACCACGCCGGCGAGGACCAGGTCATCCGACCGGACATGATCGTGCGCATGCCCGACGACCGCGAACTCGTCGTCGACGTCAAGACGCCGCTCGATGCGTACCTCGAGGCCGTCGAAGCCGAGGATGACAAGCAGCGTGAACTCGCTCTGCAGCGCCACACGCGCAACCTGCGCGAACACATCCGCACGCTGTCCAGCAAGGCCTACTGGGCGCAGTTCTCGAAGTCGCCGGAGTTCGTGATCCTGTTCATCCCGGGCGATCAATTCCTGAGCGCGGCGGCCAATGTCGATCCGGACCTGATGGATTACGCGCTGTCTCAGCAGATCGTCCTCGCGACGCCGACCAACTTCATTACGCTGCTCAAGACGATTGCCTACGGCTGGCGCCAGTCGAAGCTGGCCGAGAATGCACAGGAGATCCGCGAGCTCGCCGAGGACCTGTACGGGCGTCTCGCCACCTTCGTCTCGCACCTGAACCGCGTCGGGCGCCAGCTCGCCAGCAGCGTGGAGCACTACAACCGTGCCGTCGGCTCGCTGGAGCGTAATGTACTGCCGGGTGCACGCAAGTTCATCGAACTGGGCGTGCGGACCCGCAAGCAGCTCGAGAAAACCGAGACCGTCGATCCCGTGCCGCGCAAGATGATCGACAGCAGCGACGACGACGAGGACAAGGGATCGAAATCCGGCTCCGGCTCCACGGACAAGACGCTGCAGTAAGTGTGCCGCCGAAGGAACCCGCCATGGACGCCGATCCCCGCGCTTACACCTATCCGCAGGATGTCCTGAAGGATCGCGTGATACTGGTCACCGGTGCGAGCGACGGCATCGGCCGCGCGCTGGCGATTCATGCAGCTTCGCTCGGCGCGCGCGTGATACTTCACGGCCGCAACACCGCGAAACTCGAGAAAGTCTACGACACGATCGAGGCGCTCGACGACGCCCCGCAACCGTCCATCGCCGTGATCGATCTCGCCACCGCTGACGGCGACGCCTACACGTCGCTCGCCGACAGCCTCGCTGACGAGTTCAGGCGGCTCGACGGGCTGGTGCATAACGCCGGCGTGCTCGGCGACAAGTTCACCGTCGAACAGTACGATGCCGGCCTGTGGCAACAGGTCATGCACGTCAACGTGACCGCGGCCTTCGCGCTGACGCAGGTCTGCCTGCCGCTGCTGCGGGCCTCGGAAGACGCCTCGCTCATCTTCACGACCAGCGGCCTCGGCCGTCGCGGCCGCGCGTTCTGGGGCGCGTACGCCGTGTCCAAGTTTGCGACCGAGGGGCTCATGCAGGTGCTCGCCGACGAACACAAGCACGAGCACATCCGGGTGAACTGCGTGAACCCGGGGCCGACACGCACACGAATGCGGCAGGCCGCGTATCCGGGGGAAGATCCGGAGACGCTGAAGCGGCCGGAGGAGATCCTGGCGACTTACATCTATCTGCTCGGGCCGGACAGCCAGGGCGTGACCGGAGAAAGCCTCGACGCTCAGTAATTCCCAGCCGACTCGGCGAGAATCTCCTTCGCCAGCTCGGCGGTATTGCTGTCCGGGTTGCTCCAGGCCAGCAC
>JBAUVS010000328.1:0-2772 GCA_049583345.1 Woeseiaceae bacterium | reverse complement strand
CGCAAGAGCCGGTGCTGCGCCGCGTGCTGGACGCGCTGCGCGGCATCGCGGCGGACGCGACCGGGCGCTGGTTGCTGAGCGGCGAAGGCCACGCCGAGCTCGCACTTGCCGGCATCGTCGAAGGGCGCGTCGAGTCGATCGTGATCGACCGTGTCCGCGTCGACGAGGACGGCACGCACTGGATCGTCGATTACAAGACCAGTTCGCACGAGGGTGGCTCGCTGGCGGAATTCCTCGCGTCCGAATCCGAACGCTACCGGCCGCAGCTCCGACGCTACGCAGACATCTACCGCAACTACGCCGGCGTCGAGGTCCGCTGCGCATTGTATTTTCCGCTGCTGCAGGAATTCGTCGAGGTGGTTGTGTAGGAGCGCTGCTCGCCAGCGCGACCGGTCGCGGCGGCAAGCGCCGCCCCTACAACCGCCCGTCGAGGCGCATCTCGTACTGGCCGCGCTGGTTGGCGGTGCCGAGGAACTTCATCTGCTGCGAGAGGCGGGCGGGCGTATTCGATTTCGGCGCAACGAGCGCGCGGAACGCGTAGGTCCGGTCGGGGCGGATCTGGACGGTGCCCGCGACGTCGACGACGCCGTCGGTGTCCTCGACGGTGCCCATGACGCCGCTCTCCTGCGTGTAGAACTCGACGCGGTAGCCGCCGATCGGCGACGGGTCGATCATCGGGACGAGCAGCCCGGCCACTTCGACCTTGCCGTCGATCGCAACCGGCAGGTCGCCGTCGATCTCGATTCGATCCAGTTGCGCGTTCAACTTGCCGCCGAGCCCCGGCATGGCCGCCAGCTGCTGCAGCGCCTGTAACGGCAGGGACGCCCTGACGTCGTGGGCCACGACCTTGCCCGTGATCCCGACGGTGATGCGGCCTTCCAGGAATCCGGACGCAGGACTCGCCTCGATCGAGTACGCGAGCTTGCCGGTGAACAGCGACAGCGGGTGGATCCGCCAGTGCAACGCGCGCAGGTAGAAGCCCCCGGCGTCGACCTGGCTGGCGCTGCCCGACCACACCGTGCCGGCGATGCCCTCCAGGCTCACACCCCGTCCGCCGAACCAGTGGTAGACCACGCGCGCCGGAAACATCGCGATCAGCCCCGCGACGAACGTCACCAGTCCGATGGCGACGAGTCGGGTGCGAGATGGCATCAGGGTGCGCGTTCCAGCGTCAGGGTTGCGTCGACGCGGCCGGGTTCCCCGCGGCCGGGCGCCGAGAATGCTCCCGAGGTGACTTCCATGCCGTATTGCGTGCTGAGATCGCCGAGCCAGAGCGCGAGGTCGTCGAATGCGACGTCCTTGAATTCCACGCGGATGCCGTTACTCGTGGTCGGCTGGCTGCGCTGCAGTGACTTGTCGAGGCCGCGAGCCCGCAAGGTGCGATCGACGATAACGACCGGTGTCTGGCCGGCATCCGGTGCCGCGGGGGATGCCGTGTCGCTGTCCGGCAGGTTCTTGAGGGCGCCGAGTTCGGCGACCGAACGTTGCCAGTCCGCCACGCTGGCGGCGAGCGCCGATTGCCGCCTGTCCAACGGCATCCAGGCGAGGGCATACAGCAAGGCGACCGTCACGAGCACGGCGCCGGCGAATAGGAACAGGCGTTCGCGGGGCTGCAGCGATTCGAGCCAGTCCCTCATGCGCCCGCCTCGCGAATCTGGATGCGACTGCTGATCCGGTCGCCGACCTGGTCGGTCGACTGGATCGATGCGCTGAAGCGCCCGGAACTGCTGACCGACTTCTGGATGCCGTCGAGGGTGGAGACGTCGGGTGCGCTGAGTCGTACATCGACGATCCCCGCGCGATAGCTGATCGCTTCGAGTGAGGCTGCGTCGTGCTCCCTGAGTGCGCCGGCGAGTACCCGCAGCGACGGCAGGAAGACCTGTGCCGCGACCGGTCCGCCGCGACCGCGCCTGAGCGAGTTCACGGTCGCGACCGGGTCCACGATGGCGGTCGTGTCACCGGGCCGGATCTGCCGGTACAGTTCGGTGAACTGGACCTTGAGCGCCGCCTCCTCGCGGCTGAGACGCCAGGTGTCGACGACCTTGCCGGCATAGCCGGCGACGATCAATGCGAGCAGCAGGGCAGCGGCATAGCGCCAGGGCCGCAATACGGTGCCCACTTCGGTCTTCGGCCCGTAGCGGCCCTGCAACAGGTTGACGCCGCTGCCTGCGGCGACGGTGACGGCGAGTCGCGGCAGTACGCCGTCCGGCAGCAGGTTGATGTCCACGTCGGCCAGTTCGTGGCGCAGTGCCAGCCAGTCGTGCCGGAAGCGTTCCTCGTCGGCCGCTTCGCAATATACGAGCAGATGCGCCGGTGCCGGTTCCGCACCCTCGAGCGCGCCTGCCACGACGCCTGCATCGCCCAGCGTGCCGGCGACGACCAGCGCGTCGCTGGGTTTGACTCCCTGCATCACGAACTCGTTGTCGGCGCCGTCATTGAACAGGATCTCGTCGCCGGCCACCAGCAGGCTCAGCGTGCCGGGGATTCGTGCCAGGCCGTAGTTTTCGGGTATCAGGCGCGCGGGCGCTATGCCGGCCTGCGTCAGCCGATCCAGCCACGCCGACATCCGCTCGTGGGCGACGACGGCGACCGGCGTGCGGCCGCTTTCGCGCCGGGGTCCCGCCGCGAAGTGCAGCGTATCGATGTCGTCGGCCAGGTAATCCTCGAGCGCGAAGGGAAGGGCGGCCTGCAGCCGCGAACCGCTGCGTACCGGAATGTCGACTGTCGTCGTGAGCACGTTCGTGGCGGGCACGAGAACGATCACGTCCCGGC
>JBAUVS010000327.1:0-8275 GCA_049583345.1 Woeseiaceae bacterium | reverse complement strand
CAGCCCGCCTGCGCGGCGGCCATGGCCGCCGCCAGCCACTTCAGCGTGGTGCGCCGGTCGACGCGCGGCCGTGCCTGTTCTTCGCCGCTCACAAGACGCGCCTGCCGAGTTCCGCCGCGAGATACTCGCTGTTGCGCCAGGCGAGCGCCAGGATCGTCAGCGTCGGATTCTTGTGGGCCTTGGACGCGAAGACGCCGGCGTCGGTGATGAACAGGTTGTCGATGTCCCAGCTCTGGCCGTACTGATTGGTCACCGAGGACCGTGCGTCATCGCCCATCCGGGTCGTGCCCACCTCGTGGATGATTTCGCCGCCTTTCGAGATCGCCTCGCCGGGCGGCACGTCGCCGTACGCGATTTTGCCGCCGAGCCGGTCGATCAGCGCCTTCGTGGTCGCCTGGAAATGCGCCACCATGTTGCGCTCGTGCTGCGACCAGCCGAAGTGGAAGCGGAGCGTCGGTATGCCCCAGCGGTCGGTTGCGTCCGGATCGATCTCGCAGTACGAGTCCGCATTGGGGATCATCTCGCCGCGGCAGGTGAAGTGCAGGTAGCTGCCGTAATAGCGGCGGACGTCTTCTTTCAGTTTACGACCGTAGCCGCCCGCCCGCTCCGCGATCGCCCCCATGCCGAGCCGGGGCTGGCCGCGCCCTTCGGCGCCGAGTTCGTAGTGATAGCCGCGTGGGAAATCGAGTTCGCCGCGTGCCTGCTCCTTGTACAACCAGAACGGTATGTAGAGGTGCAGGCCCATCGCACCGTCCTCGTTGTAGACGGGACGGTTCTCGAGGACCGGGAACTGCGCGCCCATGCCGGCGCCGACGGTGTCCATCAGGTTGCGGCCGACCTGGCCGCTGGAGTTGGCGGCGCCGTCCGGGAACGACGCACTCTTCGAATTCAGCAGTATCCTCGCGCTCTCGCAGGCGCTCGCCGCGAGCACGACGACGCGACCGTAGGCGGCGGCGTGTGCGCCGCTCGTCTTGTCGACGTAGTGCACGCCGTCGGCCCGGCCTTGTCTGTCGAGGCGCAGCTCGTAGACCATCGCATCCGTGACGATCGTCAGGTTGCCGGTCGCAAGCGCCATCGGCAGCAACGAGGTCGTCGTCTGGAAGGCCGCGCCAATCGGACAGCCGCGTCCGCAGCTCGTCGCATACAGGCACGGATTGCGCTCGCCGATCGGCCGGGTCAGTACCGCGCGGCGGGCGGGCACGCAGGGGATGCCGAGATCGGCGGCGCCGGCCTGGATCAGGAGTTCGCCGACGCGCGGCGCGGGCGGATCGTGCAGCACGCCCGGAGAGGAATCCGGATGGTTCTCCAGCCCGGTGTTGCTGCCGTAGACGCCGACGATCGCTTCGGTCTTGTCGTACCACGGCGCGATGTCCTCGTAGGCGATCGGCCAGTCGACGCCGAGTCCGTCACGCGAGCGCGGCTTGAAGTCGTAGGGACCCATGCGGAACGAGTTGCGTGCCCAGTGGTTGGTCCGGCCGCCGAGCATGCGTGAACGCCACCACATGAAGTCCGATCCCGGCGCGCTGGAATACGGCTCGCCGGGGACCTGCCAGCCGCCGATCGCGGCGTCGTAGAAGCCGAAGGGTTTGTCGGGCGTGCCTTCGCCCCGCAGCGGGGCGTCGGCGTAGGCCGCGAACATCGGCGCCTCGCGCTTCGGATCGTAGTGCCGGCCCGCCTCGAGCATCAGCACTTTCAGGCCCTTCGACGCGAGCACCCATGCGGCCATGCCGCCGCCTGCCCCCGAGCCCACGATGACGGCGTCGTAGCGTTGCTGACCCTTCGATGGCATCTGCGCGTCCGGCTCCCCGAAACGTTCGGTGTACCGAAAAGCCGCCCATGCGTCAAAAAGTCGTTACACTTGTCACTCGCAATCGGGAGAAGGTATTGGACAGACGCGACTTCATCCTGGCGGCGGCAGCGGCGATCGCCGCGTGCGCGCGCGAATCGGATGCGCCGGCCCCGGCGCCCGCAGCAAAGGCTCCACCGCTCGGATTGCAGCTCTATACGGTCCGCGACCTGATGGCCAGGGACGTCGCCTCGACACTCAAACTGGTCGCGGCCGCGGGCTATCAGGAAGTGGAGTTCGCCGGCTATTTCGACCACCCGCCCGCGGAACTACGCTCGATGCTTGCCGACAACAAGCTGGTGGCGCCGTCGGCGCACATACCGATCCCCGAGTTCGAAGACGACGTCGAAAAGGTCATCGATCACGCAAAACAGATGGGCCACGAGTTTGTCGTCGTGCCCTGGATCGACGAAAGTGCGCGGAGCCTCGACGACTACCACCGGCATGCGTTGAACTTCAATGACTGGGCCGCAAGCTGCGCGGACGCCGGTCTCGGGTTCGCATACCACAACCACGATTTCGAATTCGTCGCCGACGAAGGCACGACGGCGTACGACGTGCTGCTCAACGAGACCGATCCGAAGCTCGTCAGGATGGAACTCGATCTTTGCTGGGCGACCAAGGGCGGCGCCGATCCTGCGGCACTGTTCGAGGCCTGGCCCGGACGCTTCCCGATGGTGCACCTGAAGGACCTCGACAAGGACGGTAACGAGGCCGACGTCGGCGCAGGCGGCGTCCCGTTCGACAAGATCCTGGCGCACGCCGGAATCGCCGGCATCCGGCACGGTTTCGTCGAACGCGACAGCCCGCAGGATCCCGCCGCCGCCATCCGCCGCAATCACGACGCGATACTGCCGACCTGGTCGAAATACATCGGTCAGGCCTGAGTCCCGTCGTGGAAATGTCCGAGCTCGGCACCAGCGGAGTGCGTGTCTCGCGACTGGGCTACGGCTGCATGCGCATCGCGGGCGACGGCAGCCGAGACGATCGCAATAAGGGCAAGCGCGCCGTGCGGGCGGCGATCGACAGCGGCTATACGCTGTTCGACCACGCGGACATCTACGGCGGCGGCGCCTGCGAGGCACTGTTCGGCGAGGTGTTGAAGGCGACACCGTCGCTGCGCGACGGACTCGTGATCCTGACCAAGTGCGGCATCCGGCAGGCCGGGGATCCGCAGCCGGCAGATCCGAAGCGTTACGATTTTCGCGCCGGCCACATTACTGCGAGCCTGGAAGGCTCGCTCGAGCGCCTGGGCACCGACCATGTCGACCTGTTTGTGCTGCACCGTCCCGACTACCTGATGGACCCGGCGGAAGTTGCCGGCGCGCTGTCGGCGCTGGTCGCCTCGGGCAAGGTGCGCCACGTCGGCGTCAGCAACTTCTCGCCGTCGCAGGTCGAACTGCTTGCGGCGACGCTGCCGATGCCGCTGCTCGTCAACCAGGTCGAGATCAACATCCACAACATCGGCGCGCTCACCGATGGCACGCTCGATCAGTGCCTGCGTCTCGGCATCACGCCGCAGGCCTGGTGTCCGGTCGCCGGAGTTGCCTATCCCGCCTGGGGCAATACCTTCGACGCGGAAGACGAGGCCCGCATTCGGGTCGAACTCGACCGGCAGGCCGCCGACTACGGCGTCGAGGACTCGCAGTTGATCCTCGCCTGGCTGCTCGCGCATCCGGCCGGTATCTGCCCGATCATCGGCTCGACGAACCCGGGCCGGATCGAGGCGGCACCGCGGGCGGTCGACGTCGACTACCGGCGCGAGGACTGGTATCGCCTGCTGGAGGCGCGCAACGGCAGGGCGGTCGCCTGAGCGGTTTGCATGATGACGGAGGCTCCGGCACAGGTGAGGATTCGCGAAGGCGTCGATCAGGATGTTTTCAGGGACGAGATCGTGGCGGCCGGCGAGCCTGTGCTCCTCAAGGGCCTGGTGTCGGACTGGCCAGCCGTGCGCGCGGGCCGGGACTCCCCGGAGGCGATGGCCGACTACCTGCTCGGCTTCGACTCCGGGAAAGCGATCGAGACGATACTCGGCACGCCGGAGATCGGCGGCAGGTTCTTCTACAACGACGACATGAGCGGTCTCAACTTCGCGCGCAAGCCGCGGAAGCTCGCGGATTCGCTGCGCGAACTCCTCGAGTTCGGGGAGCGCGACGAAGCACCGTCCATCTACGTGCAGTCCGTCCCGATCGACGCGTTCCTGCCGGGCTTCGCGCGCGACAATTCGCTTGCCTGCGTCGGCACGAATGCGCCGCCTCGAATCTGGATTGGCAATCGGGTGACGGTTCAGACCCACTTTGACCTGAAGGAGAATGTCGCCTGCGTGGTCGCCGGCAGGCGCCGCTTCACGGTGTTTCCACCCAGTCAGACGCCAAACCTGTATCCCGGCCCCTTCGAGTTGACGCTGTCCGGACCCCCGGTCAGCATGGTGAGGTTCGATGCGCCGGACCTCGAGCGCTATCCGCGCTTCCGCGAAGCGCTGGCGCAGGCACGTTATGCGGACCTCGAACCGGGCGACGCGCTCTACATACCCTATTTCTGGTGGCACCATGTACAGGCACATGACGGCCTGAACGTGCTGGTCAATTACTGGTGGAACGACGCGAACGCCGACCTGGGTTCGCCTTTCGACGCGATGCTGCATGCGATCCTGTCCGTGCGCGATCTGCCGAAGCGGCAGCGGGCGGCATGGCAGACGATGTTCGAACACTACGTGTTCGGCGCCGGCGGTGACGCCACGGGGCATCTGCCCGTGACCGCGCGCGGCCTCCTGGGCGAGCACGACAAAGAGACGCGCAAGAACATCCGCATGATCCTGCTCGCCGCGCTGGCCCGGCAGGCGGGTCTGCGCCCGCCCGGCGGAGGCTGAGCCGCTAACGGGTAGCTTGCGCCGCGCAACAGTGGTCGATGTAGTCCTGCTGTAACGGCACGCCCTTCGCCGTCTTCGCGATCGCCTCGCGCATTCGGGTCAGGACATCGGCCAGCTCGGCGTCGCTCATCGAGTTCACGAGTTCGTCGAAGCCTGTCGGCCAGATGCCCTGTCCCAGCAACACCGCGACCCAGCTGGTGATGGAGAACAGGTCGTCCTCGTAGCGGAAGAAGCGCCCCCGGCCGGCGAACAGCGCGGTCTTGTGCTCGAGAGACTCGGGGATCGCCATGTTCCGGCAAACATTCCAGAAGTCGGAGTCGTCGCGTTCGGTGGCGTGGTAGTGCAGGATCAGGAAGTCGCGCACCTGGTCGTACGTGGCACCGATGATCCGGTTGTATTCGTCGATCTCGATCGGATCGAATCGCTTGTCGGGAAACAGCGCCAGGAGCTTGGATATGCCCATCTGTACGAGGTGTATCGCCGTCGACTCGAGCGGTTCGAGGAAGCCCGCGGCGAGGCCGAGCGAGACGCAATTCTTCGACCAGAATTCACGGCGCCTGCCCGTCGTAAACGACAACAGGCGCGGTTCGGCCAGCGGCTCGCCGTCGAGATTATCCAGCAAAATCGCTGTTGCCTCGTCGTCGCTCATCGCTCCCGCGGCATAGACGTGGCCGTTGCCGGTGCGATGCTGCAGCGGGATGCGCCATTGCCACCCCGCGCGCTGCGCCGTCGAGCGTGTGTAGGGTTCGGGCGCGCGGTCGCGGGCCGAGGGTACGGCAATGGCGCGGTTGCAGGGCAGCCAGTGCGACCAGTCTTCGTAGCCGACGCCCAGCGCGTCACCGATCAGGAGGCCGCGAAATCCCGAGCAGTCGATGAACAGGTCGCCCTGGATGCGCCTGCCGTCCTCGAGCGCAATCGCGCGAATAAAGCCGTCCTCTCCGCGCCGCTCGACCTCGACCACCCTGCCCTCGGTTCGCGTGGTGCCGCGGCGTTCCGCGTATTCCCGGAGATAGCTCGCGACGAGCGTCGCGTCGAAGTGATAGGCGTAGGCCCAGTGATCCAGAGGGAACTGCGAACCCTTCGGCACGCCGAAACGACCCTGGCGGGCCGCGACCGCGGTAAGCGCATACGCTTCGATGGTGTCCGACTGTCCGAGTGAATGGGATTTCAGGAAGAACTGGTGAAACGGCACGCCTTCGATATCGGCGCCGTATTTCCCGAACGGGTGCATGTAACGATGGCCGATCCGCGTCCAGTCCACGAATTCGATGCCGAGCTTGAAGGTGCCCTGCGTGCGCCGTATGAAATCGTTCTCGTCGATGCGCAACATGTCCACGAGATTCCGGATCGGCGGAATCGTAGCCTCGCCGACGCCGACCGTGCCAATGTCCTCGGACTCGACGAGTTCGATCGTCGTGTGGCCATTGCGCAGGAAGCGGGAGAGCACGGCCGCCGCCATCCAGCCGGCCGTGCCGCCACCCACGATCACGATCCTGCCGATGCGCTGCTCGTCCATCGTACGGCTAGGCGGCGCAATTCTGCCGGATGAATTCGCGATGGTCGGTCATGTAGTCGGCGGAATTGGCCACCGCCTGCCGGATCTGATCCAGGCGTTGCCGGGTCTCGTCGAGGCTCAGCAGGTCGGCGACCGGATCGTAGCTCCGCGGCGCGCCGTATTGACCGGTGAGCACCGCGAACCAGCTCGTATCGTTGAACAACTCGTCGTTCTCGCGGAAGGTGCGTCCATTGTCCCTGTACAGACGGATCTTCTCGTCGAGGCGTTCCGGGATGTCCATGTTGCGGCAATAGTCCCAGAATGGCGAGTCGTCCCGCTCGCTCGCCTTGTAGTGCAGGATCAGGAAATCGCGGATGTATTCGGTCTCCTCGATGAGGACCCGGTTGTAGCGGTCGATGTGCACCTGCGAGAAGTTGCGGTCGGGGAAGTTCGACAGGAGGCGAGCGATACCCGTCTGGATCATCCAGATACTGGTCGACTCCAGAGGTTCCATGAAACCGGACGACAGGCCGATTGCCACACAGTTTTTGTCCCAGTACTTGCGGCGATGACCGGTCGTGAAGCGCACCTGCCGCGGTTCAGCCAGCGCTTCGCCGTCGAGATTTGCCAGCAGGCTGGCGGTCGCCTCGTCATCGCTGATGAAATTGCTGCAATAGACGTAGCCATTGCCGATTCTGTGCTGCAATGGAATGCGCCATTGCCAGCCGGCTTTTTGCGCCGTCGAACGTGTGTAGGGCGTGAGTTCCGGGACGCCTTCGCAGGGCACGACCATGGCACGGTCGCAGGGTAGCCATGCGGACCAGTCGGCGAACCCGGCCTTCAGGGTCTGTTCGATCAACAGCCCGCGGAACCCCGAACAGTCAATGAAGAGTTCAGCGCCGATGCGATCGCCGTCTTCGAGCTCGACGGCCTCGATGAAGCCGTCCTCGCCACGCTGAACGACGTTGACGATGCGGCCTTCACGGCGCACGACGCCGTTCTCTTCCGCCAGACTGCGCAGATACAGTGAATAGAGTCCGGCGTCGAAGTGGAAGGCGTAGGTGATGCGCGAGAGCGGCGAATTGCCGGCATCGAAGGGCCGCATGAACTTGTTCCGCTTCGCGGCCGTCGCCATCAGTGAATAGTCGGCGACGTCCGCCGCAAGCCCGGCGAGTTTCAGCCTCTGCCAGAATGCGTGGAAGGACAGTCCCTCCATATCGATGCCATAGCTGCCGAATGGATGCATGTAGCGATGGCCGAGGCGGGTCCAGTCGACGAACTCGATGCCGAGTTTGAAACTGCCCTTCGTGCGTCGGACGAATTCGTCCTCGTCGAGGCCGAGCATCCGGTTGTAAGTATTGATCTGAGGAATGGTGGCCTCGCCGACGCCAACGATGCCGATTGCGTCCGATTCGACGAGCGTGATGTCGGCGTAGTCGCGGCCAAGTACCTTCGCCAGCGCCGCTGCGGTCATCCAGCCGGCTGTGCCGCCGCCGACGATGACGATGCTCTTGATCCTGTTATCCATCCAGCGACGATTCCGTGAGGCCCGACAGATAGTCGGCATGGGTCGGCATCTTACCCAATTCGGCGATCATGACGGCACGCACGCGCTCCACGAAGGATTTCAACTCGCCGGCGCGTATGCCGTCCGCGATGGGATTGTAGTGACGTGGTCGCACGCCCTGTTCGTCGAACAGATTGATCCAGCTCGCCTCCTCGAACGGCTCCTCGTCGTAGAGCACCATCCGGCCACGCGCTTCGTAGAGCCTCAGCCGGTATTCGAGCGACTCGGGGATCGCCATCTCGCGGCAGGCATCCCAGAACGGCTCGCCGCGCCGGCCGTTCAGCTTGTAGTGCAACATCGCAAAATCGCGGGCGTGATCGAGTTGCAGTGCGGTTTGACGGTTGTATTCTGCCGCCTCGGCCGTCGCGCCGGCGGCGGCGGGGAGCAGTTGCAGCAGGCGGTCGATGCCCGCGCGCAGTATGTGCAGGTCGCTCATCCCGACGGGGTCGATGCATGCGGCGGCGGTCCCCAGCGCGATACAGTTCGCCTCCCACGGCC
>JBAUVS010000326.1:0-1657 GCA_049583345.1 Woeseiaceae bacterium | reverse complement strand
GTCCGTGGTCTTGGCGCGCACGGATTCGAGCAGCGCGTCGCGTTCCGCGGTCGTGTACAGGTCGCACTTGTTCAGCACCACCAGCACGGGCCTGCCCTCGGCGAGCAGGCTGCGCAGCGCGCGCAGCTCCGTCGCGGTGATGTCGCCGTCCAGCACGAACATGACGAGGTCCGCGCGACCCGCGACTTCCCGCGCCAGTCGTTCGCGTTCCTCCCCGCCGGCCTCGTCGAGACCGGGGGTGTCGATCAGGAACACGCCACGGGCTTCGATCTCGCTCCACGCCTTGATCGCGGCACGCCGTGTCTCGCCGTGCAGCGGGCTGACGGCGAATTCGCGGCGCCCGATCAGGGCGTTCAGCAGCGACGACTTGCCGGTGCTCACGCGGCCGAATGCGGCCAGGTGCACGTGTCCGTGCTCCAGCTTGTCGAGCATGGCCTCGACCGCCTCGTAGTCCTGCGTCAGGGCGTCGCGCACACCGTCCGGCAGGCGCCGGTCGGCGACGAGTTCGCGCAGGCTCTCGCGCGCGAGCGCGAGGTGACCGGCACCGCCGTCCCGCTCGGGTTCAGGTCCGGGTGCGGCTTTCGTCCAAAGCCATCCGGACCACCTGCCGAACACCCGTTTCAATATGTTCACTGATGCCTTCCTCGAATTCCTCCGCGGCGACTTCGGGGACGAGCTCGCCGTGCCTTGACAGCGTCTGCACGAGACTGCGGCCCAGCGCGTCGAAGATCAGGCCGTACGCTACCGCGTGGACGAGCCCGCCCGCGACGGTGCCGACGCCCGGAAACGCCTTCAGCCCGTTGCCCGCGACGGCGAGCGACAGGGGCAGCGCGCGCCCGACGCGACTCTGGCTCAGATCCAGGAACTCTTCAATGTCCAGATCGCGCGGCGTGGCGCCATACAGCTTGCACAGCTCCCGCGTCATCGTCGTGCCGACGTAACCCTGGATCAGGATATCGGTACCGGGGCTGACCGCTGCCATTGATCCGATCACCGCCCGGCGCGTCGCGCTGCGGATGACCTGTTCCGACCGCTGCCGGCGATACTGCGCTTCTGCCTCGTCGAGCTTGTCGGCGGCGAGGCGGAACACGGCGCGGTCTCGCTGTGCGTCGATCGCATCGGTCGATCCTTCGAGCAGGCGATTGATCGCGACGACGAGCACACCGATGTCGGCCGGCCGGTGGCGTTCCTGCACGGTTTCGCTGCCGTCGGCAGCGCGCACGAGCGCCTCCGTTTCGCCGCCGGCCGAGACGGCGACGACCCGATCGCGGTCCATCTCGCCGCCGATTCTCTCCAGCCGGTCCAGGAGGCGTTTCATCACCGCCGCCTGCTCGTCGACGTCGTAACGGTCGGACTTGTTCAGGACGAGAATCAGCGGTTTGCCGAGTGCGAGCAGACGTTCGACGCCTCTCGCCTCGTCACGGTTCAGGTCGCCGTCGCAGACGAACAGGACGATCTGTGCGCGTTGAGCCTCCTCGGCGGCGAGCCGGTCGAGTCCCTCGGCATGCCCGCCGATCCCGGGCACGTCGGTAAGCAACACCTCGCCGGCGTCCTCGCTGCGCCAGCGGTAGTGCCGGACGCCGGATGTCGATCCGCCGCGCACGTCGACCGTCACCTGTGCCTCGGGCAGGAGGGCCTTGATCAATGCGCTCTTGCC
>JBAUVS010000325.1:0-4422 GCA_049583345.1 Woeseiaceae bacterium | reverse complement strand
TTGTAGTGATCCGCCAGCACCTGCGCGACGCACGCGGTCAGGCGTTTGCCGGTCTCGATATGAAGGAACTCGTTCGGCCCGTGTGCGTTCGACTTCGGGCCGAGCAAGCCGGTGATCAGGTACTGCGCGTCCGGGAAGCGTTCGGCGAGCATGTTCATGAACGGGATCGTGCCGCCCGTGCCCATATACATCGACGGCTTGCCGAAGTAGGTCTCGGACGCCTTCTGCATCGAGGCCTCGAGCCAGTCGGCGGTGGCCGGCGCGTTCCAGCCGCCCATCGTCGATTCGACCTCGAAGTGCGCCTTGACGAGCGGCGGCGGGTCCGAGTTCAGGATCTGCGCTACCGCCGCGGCCGCCGCATCGGCATCGCAAGTCGGCGGCAGGCGGAACGACAGCTTCAACGCGTTGTACGGCAACTGCACGTTGCCCGCGTCGACGAGCGCCGGCAACCCGGCCGCACCGGTGATGCTCAGGCTGGGACGCCAGGTATTGTTGAGGAGCAAGTCGTAAGGCGACTCATTCGGTTCCGGGTTGCCGATAATCCACGGGTATTTCGAGAACACCAACTCGCCGAGTGTCGTGGCCGCCTTCTTCGCCTGCTCGACGCGCTCCGGGGGAATACTGACGTGCAATGCCTCGGCCGTAATGCTGCCGTTCGATTCATTTTCGAGTCGGCTCAGCAGCTTGCGTAACACGCGAAAGCTCGAGGGCACGACGCCGCCTGCCGATCCCGAATGCACGCCCTCGGTCAACACATCGACGCGCAGCGTACCGGTCAGGTTGCCGCGCAGCGAGGTCGTGCACCAGAGCTGATCGTAATTGCCGCACTCGGCGTCGAGGCAGACGACGAGGTCCGGCGAGCCGATGCGGTCGGCGAGTAGCTCGATGTAGTGGGGCAGGTCGAAGCTGCCGCTCTCCTCGCAGCCTTCGATCAGGATGACGCAATGCGCATGCGGGATGCCCTGTTCCTGCAGGGCGCGGATGGCGGTCAGCGAGCCGAAAGTCGCGTAGCCGTCGTCGGCGCCGCCGCGGCCGTACAGCTTGCCGTCGCGGATCACGGGCTTCCAGGGGTCGAGGCCTTTCTCCCAGCCGCTAAACTCCGGCTGCTTGTCGTAGTGCCCATACAGCAGCACGACGTCGTCGGAGGCGCCGGGGATGTCGATGAACAACAACGGCGTGCGCCCCTCGAGGCGCACGATCTCGAGCCGCATGCCCTCGATCGGTTGCTCCCGGCACCAGGCCTCGAGCATCTGCACCGCCTTTTCCATGTGGCCGTGCTGCTCCCAGTCGGGATCGAAATGCGGCGACTTGTTGGGGACCTTGATGTATTCGGAGATCGTCGGGACGATCGAGTCGTCCCAGACCTTGCCGACGAAGGCGCTCGTGTCTGTTGTATTCATAGGGTGCTTTCCGTTACTTCGGCGCCGAACTGAGTTCGCGGTAGAGCGTCGTCGTCATGCGTTCGGTCGTGATGAAATCCCAGCTCCACTTGTCGGTGTAGGGCGCGAGCGGATCCGCGGCCAGCACCTCGTCGAGCGACTTGCCGGCGTCGACCAGTGTCTTCACCCGCGCCTTCGCGTCCAGCAGCATGTCGTGTGCCGCCTGCAGGTCGGCCTTGTGTGCCAGCGGGCCGTGGCCGGGGATGAGCAGGGTGTTATCGTCCGCGAGGTCCAGCACGCGCTGCTGTGCCGCGAGGTAACCGGCCAGCGAGCCGCCGCTCTCCAGGTCGATGAACGGGAACAGGCCGTTGAACAGCACGTCGCCGGTCTCGATGACGTTGATGTCCTTGATGACGATGATCGAGTCGCCGTCGGTGTGCGCGGCGGGGACGTAGACGGCCGTCAGGTCGTGGCCGTTGACGTGCAGGCTCATCGAATCCGGGAACGTGACGACCGGCAGGCCGGACTTGCCGCCGGCATCCTTCGGGTCCGCCAGCAGGCGCTCGCGTACCTTGTCCTGCGCGAAGATCACGGTACCGGTCGCGTCGAGCGCCGCATTGCCGCCGACGTGATCGCCGTGCACGTGCGTGTTGATCACGAATTCGATCGGCCCGCCGGCCAGCTTCGCGACGGTATCCAGCAGTTTCGGCGCAAACGACGTCAGGCCGTCGTCGATCAGCACGCGATAGTCTTTACCGGTCAACAGCGCGACGTTGCCGCCGGTGAAGACGCCGTTGCCGGAGATCATGGTGACGTCCGGCGTCACCTTCGTCACGGTGTACGGCCCGTCCTGGGCGAGTGTGAGAGGTGCGGCGAGCAGCACCGCGGCCGCGAGAATCGCTCGTTTCATTGGTTTTGTCCTGATCCAACGGAGTGGGACATTGTACATACACCAAGGCACAGTTGGGCAGTGAGGCGGGGTCATTGCGAGTCCGAAGGGCGAAGCAATCCAGCCAAGCCGTTCGACAGTGCGTGGATTGCTTCGTCGCTGCGCTCCTCGCAATGACGGACTGGGTTAGCGCTCCTCGCAATGACGGACTGGCTTAGCGTTCCTCGCAATGACGGTCAGGCCTAGCGCTCCTCGCAATGACGGACTGGCTTAGCGTTCCTCGCAATGACGGACAGGCTTAGCGTTCCTCGCAATGACGGACTGGCTTAGCGTTCCTCGCAATGACGGACAGGCCTGGCGTTCCTCGCAATGACGGACTGGCCTGGTGCTCCTCGCAATGACGGACAGGCCCTGGCGCTCCTCGCAATGACCCCGGAGATTCCCTCGCAATGACGAGAGGGGCTACGAATGGCTGGGGAACGAGAACTGCGCCTTCTCGCGGACGCCGCCGGCAGGCCAGCGCTGCGTCACGGTCTTGCGGCGCGTGTAGAAACGCACACCGTCCGGGCCGTAGATGCTGAGGTCGCCGAACAGCGAGCGCTTCCAGCCGCCGAAGCTGTGCAGCGCGACCGGCACCGGCAGCGGCACGTTGATGCCGACCATGCCGACCTTGATGTTGTCGGCGAAATAGCGCGCGGCCTCGCCGTCGCGGGTGAAGATGCAGGTGCCGTTGCCGTATTCGTGCTCGTCGATGAGCTGCATCGCCTGCTCCTGCGACTCGGCGCGCACGACGCAGAGCACCGGGCCGAAGATCTCGTCGTGATAGATGCGCATGCCGGGCTTGACGTGGTCGAACAGGCAGCCGCCGAGGAAATAGCCGTCTTCATGGCCCGGCACGACGAGGTCGCGGCCGTCGACGACGAGCTCGGCGCCTTCGGCGACGCCGATCTCGATGTAGCCTTTGACCTTCTCGTACAGCGCCTGGCTCACGAGCGGGCCCATCTCGTTGCACTTGTCGGTGCCGCTGCCGACCTTGAGCGTGGCGAGGCGCTCGGCGAGCTTGCCCACCACGGCGTCGGCCGTCTCGTCGCCGACGCAGACGGCGACCGAGATCGCCATGCAGCGTTCGCCGCAGGAACCGTACGCGGCGCCCATCAGCGCGCTCACCGCGTTGTCGATATCGGCGTCCGGCATGACGACGGCGTGATTTTTCGCGCCGCCGAGCGCCTGTACGCGCTTGCCGTTCGTGGTGCCGGTCTTGTAGATGTACTCGGCGACCGGCGTCGAGCCGACGAAGCTGATCGCCTGCACGCGCGGGTCGGCGAGTAGCGTGTCGACGGCTTCCTTGTCGCCGTTGACGACGTTGTAGACGCCGTCCGGCAGGCCGGCTTCCTTCAACAGTCTCGCGACGAGCAGCGGCGCGCTCGGATCCTTCTCCGAAGGCTTCAGCACGAAGGTGTTGCCGCAGGCGATCGCCATCGGGAACATCCACATCGGCACCATCGCCGGGAAGTTGAACGGCGTGATGCCGGCGACGACGCCGAGCGGCTGGAACTCGGACCAGGAGTCGATGCCGGGCCCGACGTCCTTGGTGTGTTCGCCCTTGAGCAATTCCGCGATGCCGCAAGCGTATTCGACGACTTCGACGCCGCGCACGAATTCGCCCATCGCGTCGTCGAGGACCTTGCCGTGCTCCTCGGTCAGCGCCGCCACGACCTCGTCGCAATGCTCCTGGAGCAGCTGCCGGAACCGGTACATGACCTTCGCGCGTTTCGCCGGGGGTGTCGCACGCCAGGCGGGGAAGGCCGCCTCGGCCGCGGCGATCGCCGTACCCACGGTCTCGGCCGAGGCCAGCGCGACGCGACGCACGACCTTGCCGGTCGCCGGGTTCGTCACCGGTAACGGGCGGTTGTCGTCCGCGACGGGTGCGCCGTTGATGAAATGGCCGACGATCTCGGCGCTGTCGACGTGTTCGGCGGGTCTCGCGTTCATGATTGCCTCCGGGTCCGCTCAGTCTATCGCATCGATGACGCGGCGTACGCCGTCGAAAGCGCGTTCCAGCTCGTCGGCCCTGGCGTTCAGGAACGGCGAGAACTGCAGTACGTCCATGCCGTTGCGGATCACGAGGTGTTCGTCCCAGAAGCAGCGCTTGTG
>JBAUVS010000324.1:0-1535 GCA_049583345.1 Woeseiaceae bacterium | reverse complement strand
GCAGAGGACGAGTCCGAAGCCTTGCAAGAGGTCATCGTGACCGCCCGCCGTCGCGAGGAAAGCATCCAGGACACGCCCGTCGCGGTATCCGCATTCAGCGGCGCGGCCCTGCGGGAACGCCAGATTCGCGACACCAAGGATCTCGAGCGCATCACGCCGAGCCTGCAGTTCAAGCCCGCCGGGCAGCTTTCCGGCAATACCGCGGGAAGCGTCGTGTTCATCCGCGGTGTCGGTCAGCTCGATCCCACTGCCGCGGTCGATCCGGGCGTCGGCATCTATCTCGACGATGTCTATGTCGGGCGCGCCGTGGGCGGCACGATCGAACTGGGCGATGTCGCCAGCGTCCAGGTCCTGCGCGGGCCGCAGGGTACTTTGTTCGGACGCAACACGATCGGCGGTGCGATTCTCGTGAATACCCGCGATCCGGAGTTCAACGACTCGAGCAAGGAAGTGCGCTTCCGTGTCGGGGAAGACAGTCTCTATGAAGGGTTCGCTGCGATAAATCTGCCCTTCAGCGACACCGTCGCGGCCCGGCTCTCGGGCGGTTTCCGCAAGCAGGACGGCTACGTCACACGTGTGGTCGACGGCCTCGACCTCGGCGACGTCGACACCACCACTTTCAACGCCAGCCTCAGGTGGGAGCCGTCCTCGGACTTCGAACTGTTCCTGCGCGGCGATTACACCAGGCGCGACGAGAACGGCGTGCCCTTCGTCTTCGCCGGCATCAACAACACGGCACCCGTTCCGGCGATCGTGAGCGTAGGCGCCGGCTGTCCCGGCGCCACCATTCCCTTCCTGGATCCGGCCGATCCGAACTTCGGCCCGCCCTTCGTGCCCTCGATCGACGATTCGCGCTGCGCCAACGATTTCCAGGCGCTCGGCGAATTCACGAATGGCGGCACGGCACCCGTGGTGAGCACGTCGGAGGTCTGGGGCCTCAGCGCGACCGCCATCTTCAATCTCAACGACAAAATTTCTCTCAAATCGATTACCGGCTACCGTTCGACCAAGTCGCGCGGCGTACGCGATGCCGACAATACGCCGTTCGTGATCCTGACGACTGACCTGACCACCGATTCCGATCAGCTCAGCGAAGAACTGCAGCTGCAGATGGATTTCGACACCGTCAGTGCGATTGTCGGCGCCTATTACTACAACGAACAGACGAACGAACGGGCCACCGTGCCGTTGTCGTTCCCGCCGTCTCCGCCGGTCATTGCCTCGATCATGGCGGGCGGGCCGGGCTCGCGCGACCTGCAATTCTCCGATCTGGAGACGGACTCTCTCGCCGCGTTCGGCGAAGTGTCCGCGAAACTGAGCCAGGGACTCGAGCTTTCCGCCGGGCTGCGTTACACCGAGGATCGCAAGACCTATCAGGGCACGGTCCTCAACCTCTTCCCATGGACTCTGCCCGACCCGGATCCGTTGCCGACACTGGCGATCCCGGAAGGCGGGCCGTTATACATCTATAGCCACCCCTACAAGGACACGTTCTCGGCGCTGACGGGTTCTGCGAGCATCCAGTACCGCTGGAA
>JBAUVS010000323.1:0-1631 GCA_049583345.1 Woeseiaceae bacterium | reverse complement strand
TCTGCGCGGATTGCCATGGCGCCCAGGGGCTGGGGATCCAGGACAAGGGCGCGCCAAAGCTGGCTGGCCAGGCGAGCTGGTATCTCGCGCGGCAGATCAAGAATTTCCGTGACCGGATAAGGGGCGGCAGCGATGTCGATGCGCGCGGTCACACGATGTCGCAGATCGCAGAGAAACTGACGTCCGACCAGGCGATCCAGGACCTCGTCGAATATATCGGTACGCTGCCCGAGCAATCTTCCGCACACACGATCGACGGCGACGCCGCCCGCGGCGAAAAGCTCTACGCGACCTGTGCCGGCTGTCACGGCGCAAAGGGTGACGGCAGTCCGGACAAGGGCGCCCCGGTACTGGCGGGGATGAGCGACTGGTACCTGCTGGCTCAGCTCGACAAGTTCAAGAGCGGCGCGCGCGGCGCGGACATGGACGACATCCACGGCGGCGAGATGGCGCCGAACGCGGTAGCGCTGGCAGACGAGCAGTCGATGCGGGACGTGATCGCGTATATCGACACGCTCTAGGGGGCCGGGACCTCGTACCAGGTCTTGTACCAGAAGATTTCCGGGCGGCCATTGCCGTTCCAGTCGCCGACGATCGGAAACGTGCTGCCGTTGCCGACTTCGGTCAGGAATTCGCCTGTACGACCGGATAACCAGACGCCCGTGCCGCCGCCTTTCTTGCCCGGCACGTCGAGCCAGCCGTCGCCGTCGATGTCCTCGAACGCATCGTATAACTCCACCGGATGCGCGCCGCCGAGCAGACCGAACATTGAAGTGTCCCACAGCAATTCGTCGGTCGCCGGCCGCCAGGCGAGGAAGTGCTTGCCCGACACGAATACGAGCTCCATTACGCCGTCGCCATCGAGGTCCCGGTAGACGGGCGGGTACTTGGTCTTGATCTCCGCCGGAGCCTCGTAATCGGCGAGTTCGGTACCGTCGGCATCCAGCAGGCGGATCCGATCCTCGAGCACGGCGATGAATCGTTCGCCGTCGTTCAGCGGCACGATCTCCAGCACGTCCCCCGGCGCAGTGTGGCTCCACAGCACCTTGCCCGACGTCAACGAAATCATGCGCAGCTCGCTGCGGTTATCTCCGAAGACGAGGTAGCCCCGGTCGTCGCCGTCGCCGAATATCTGCCAGCTCGGCATGGTCGCCAGGCCACGTTCCACGGGTCCGTCGTAAACCGGCGCGCCGCTTGCCGGGTCGAGGACAAGTATCTCGCCCCGCGAGAACAGGACCGGCAACAGCGTCCCCTTCTCGATGAGCATCGAGAACTTCCGTCTCGAGGCCGGCGTGTCGCCCTGCAGCGCGCGACTCCAGACGATGCTGCCATCGTCGCTCGACAGGCCCAGCAATTCCTGGCGCGCGTCGTCACTGATCAGTATCGTTGCACCGCTGCCGCCCGCGCGCGGGACCACCCACTGGAACCGCGTCTCGTCCCACGTCTCGCCCGCCGACTTGCCGGCACGCAGATCCCGATGCCACAACGCAGACCCGTCGTCGTCGAACGCGTACAGGTCGTAGAGGTCGACCTGACCGTTCGGGCGGATCACCGGTGCGACGACGTAGCTCACGTCACCGACCGTAATCAGTGGCACGTTCGCGAAGCCCAGCAGCAGGCCGTTCGCGATG
>JBAUVS010000322.1:0-1941 GCA_049583345.1 Woeseiaceae bacterium | reverse complement strand
ACGATATCCATACCGTATTTTTTCAAGTGGAGGGAGTAGCCGGTGAGTGACAACATCGTGCATACCAGTGATGGTAACTTCGAGGCGGACGTCCTGAAGTCCGAGAAAGCGGCACTGGTGGACTTCTGGGCAGAATGGTGCGGCCCCTGCAAGATGATCGCACCCCTGCTCGATGAGGCTGCAAAGGAATATTCCGACCGCATGTCGGTCGTCAAGCTGAACGTCGACGAGAACCCGAATACCGCTCAGAAGTTCGGGATTCGTAGCATCCCGACGCTGATGCTGTTCAAGGATGGCACCGTGCAGGCACAAAAGCTCGGCGCCATGTCGAAATCTCAATTAACCGAATTTCTGGAAACTAATCTGTGAGAGGATACTTGGGTAATCAAACGAAAAGCCGACCGACCAAGTCTGGCAACAAGAGCAAGGGCAACTCCAATCGGCGTCGGCGCAGGCGCACGCTGCCGGGTGAATTCCCCGACGACGAAGATAACCTGGAGGTCATCCCGCCCGAGCAGCTCGAGCAGAGCAAGAACATCATGAATCTGACCGAGCTCAAGAGCCGGCCCGCCGGCGAGCTCGTGGATCTCGGTCAGTCGCTCGGAATCGAAAATCTCGCCCGCCATCGCAAGCAGGAAATCATCTTCTCGATCCTGAAGGCACACGCCAAGAACGGCGAGGACATCTACGGCGACGGCGTGCTCGAGATCCTGCAGGACGGTTTCGGCTTCCTCAGGTCGTCCGACGGCTCGTATCTCGCGGGTCCCGACGACATCTACGTCAGTCCGAGCCAGATCCGCCGATTCAACCTTCGCACAGGCGACACGGTGTCGGGTCTGATCCGGCCGCCGAAAGACGGCGAACGCTACTTCGCGTTGCTCAAGGTCGGCCAGATCAATCACGATTCGCCCGAGAACGCGCGCAACAAGGTCCTGTTCGAAAACCTGACGCCGCTGTTTCCGACCGAGCGCCTGAAGCTCGAGCAGGGCAACGGCAGCACCGAGGACCTGACTGCCCGCATCATCGACATGGTCGCGCCGATCGGCAAGGGTCAGCGCGGGCTGATCGTCTCCCCGCCGAAAGCCGGCAAGACGATGCTGCTGCAGAACATCGCCTCCTCGATCGCGGCGAACTCGCCCGAAGTGGACCTGATCGTGCTGCTCATCGACGAGCGGCCCGAGGAAGTGACCGAGATGGAACGTACGGTGCGCGGCGAGGTCGTTTCATCGACCTTCGACGAGCCCGCCAGCCGGCACGTCCAGGTCGCGGAGATGGTCATCGAGAAGGCCAAGCGCCTCGTCGAGCACAAGCGCGACGTCGTGATCCTGCTCGATTCGATCACGCGGTTGGCACGTGCCTACAACACCGTCGTGCCCTCGTCGGGCAAGGTGCTGACGGGCGGCGTGGACGCCAACGCCCTGCATCGTCCGAAGCGATTCTTCGGTGCCGCGCGCAACATCGAGGAAGGCGGCAGCCTGACGATCCTCGCGACCGCACTCGTCGACACCGGCTCGAAGATGGACGAGGTGATCTACGAGGAGTTCAAGGGCACCGGCAACATGGAGATCCACCTGGATCGCCGCATTTCCGAGAAGCGCGTGTTCCCGGCGATCAACATCAACCGTTCCGGCACCCGCAAGGAAGAACTCCTGACGGCACCCGACGAGCTGCAGAAGATGTGGGTCCTGCGCAAGGTGCTGCATCCGATGGACGAGCTCGCGGCGGTCGAATTCCTGCTCAACAAGTTGCAGGACACGAAGACGAACGTGCAGTTCTTCGAGGCGATGAAGCGCTAGGGAAACTCTGATCAATTCGTCATTGCGAGGAGCGAAGCGACGCGGCAATCCACAGCTCGATGATTTCAAACACTGGATTGCTTCGCTTCGCTGGCAATGACGAATCGCTTTCCAATTGATCAGAGTTTTCCTAGTTCGGCGTTTC
>JBAUVS010000321.1:0-2927 GCA_049583345.1 Woeseiaceae bacterium | reverse complement strand
CGCATGACGCGGCAGGCGTTCTGGCACATCATCAAGCGCTATGCCGACAAGGCCGGTATCCGCAAGAAACTTTCCCCGCACAGCCTGCGGCATGCGTTCGCGACGCATCTGCTGAACCGCGGCGCCGACCTGCGCGTCGTGCAGCTGCTGCTCGGGCACAGCGATCTGTCGACGACGCAGATCTATACGCACGTTGCCCGCGAACGGCTCAAGGACTTGCACAGCGAACACCATCCGCGGGGTTAGCTCTGCTACACTTGCCGCCGCGGGGGAACCGGGGCTTCGCCATCCGGTCCATATTTGAGAGGTTCTCCCGGTCACCCAGGTACGCACGATGAGTTTCATCAAACCGACAGTCTGCCTGCGAGCCGCGGCGCTGGCCGCCGTCCTGTTCGCCGCCCAGGCGGCGATCGCCGGCGACGACGATGCGCAACTGGCGCAGGTCCGCGAGACCGTGAGCGGCAAGTTCAAGCAGATCAAGCCGGAAGAGGTCAATCCGAGCCCGATCGCCGGTTGGTACGAGATTCAGAAGGGCTCGATCGTCGCCTATATCTCCGCCGACGGCCGCTACCTGCTGCAGGGCGACCTCATCGATCTCGACAACGACACGAACCTGAGCGAAGCAGCCCGCAACGCGTCGCGTCGCGAGCTGATATCGTCGGTCCCGGACAGCGAGACCATCGTGTTCTCGCCGGACCACCCGAAGTATCGAGTCACCGTCTTCACGGACGTCGAGTGCCCCTATTGCCGGCGCCTGCATAGCCAGATCAAGGATTACATGGCCAAGGGCATCGAGATCCGCTATCTGCTGTATCCGCGCGAGGGACCGGATTCACGTTCCTGGAAGACCTCGGAAAAGGTCTGGTGCTCGGCGGATCGCCCCAAGGCGCTGACGATGGCGAAACTCGACAAGAGCTTCGATACGAAGGACTGCGACGCATCGGAAGTCGCGCATCAATTCGAGCTGGGTAAGGACGTCGGCCTCGAGGGTACGCCGGCAATCGTCCTCGACGACGGCACGCTCATCGGCGGTTACATGCCGCCGTCCATGCTCAAGGCCCGCCTCGACAAGCTCGCCGCCAAGGCGGACTGATCCTTCAGATTAGGGAAACTCTGATACATTCGAAATGCTTCGTCATTGCGAGCGAAGCGAAGCAATCCAGTTTTTGAAATCAACGAGTTGTGGATTGCCACGTCGCTTTGCTCCTCGCAATGACGATTTAATCAGAGTTTCCTCAGGATCTCGCGCGGCGCAACTCGTGCAGGTGCACGCCCAGGTTCTTGCCGCGGTCCTCGAAATACGTCTCGAGCGCGTAGCGGCCGCTGACGAACGCGATGTCGTCCCAGGGAATCTCGTCCTCGCGAAACAGCCGGGCTTCCAGGGTTTCGTGGCCCGCGTCGAATCCGCCCAGCAACTTCGCGGTGAAGAACACATGCACCTGCCCGGCGTCGATGACGTCGACCGACGCGAACAGGTGGCCGATCTCGACCTCTGCACAGGCCTCTTCGCGGGTCTCGCGTGCGGCGCCGGCGGCCAGCGATTCGCCCAGTTCGAGGAATCCGGCCGGCACCGTCCAGTAGCCGCTGCGCGGTTCGATCGCACGCTTGCAGAGCAGGATCTTGCCGTCGCGCTCGGGCACGCAACCGACGACGACGCGCGGATTCTGATAGTGCACTCTGCCGCAGGCGTCGCAGACCCAGCGCTGCTGGGAATCGCCATCGGGGATCTTGCGGGATACGGTCTTGCCGCAGTCGGAACAGTATTTCATCGCGATCTTCATGATTGGACCGGTGGTGCCGGGAGCGAGAATCGAACTCGCACTCTGTCTCCAGAACCGGATTTTGAGTCCGGCGCGTCTACCAGTTCCGCCATCCCGGCACGCCCAACAGGCTGTTGTACCGGCATGGGCGGCATTGGCCGACCCCGCCGGAAGGCGCACAGTATATGCGTGCGCTCCGGCACAGACCAGCCACGGCGGCGCGCGGAAACGCTGCGACCTTTTGGAAATGATCGGCATCTAAGATTGCGAGACATGAGCAAATTCGCCGACATCCGGATCGATGCCGCCATCGTCAGGCGCGCGGCGCGCGGCGATGTGCGCGCTCACGAGATCATCTATCGGGCATTCGCGGCGCCGGTCTACTCGCTCTGCCTGCGGTTCACCCGCGTGCCGGCGAATGCCGAAGATCTCACACAGGAGACGTTCATCGAGATCATGCGCTCGATCGGCGGTTTCCGGGGCGAGGCCGCGCTGGGCAGCTGGATACGGCGGATCGCGGTCTCCAAGGCGCTGATGTTTCTGCGTTCCGCGTGGACGAGCCGCGGCCAGGCACTGGCAGACGACTGGAGCGAGGTGACTCCGGGCGAGCCGTCGGATCACGGCGTGCCGAGCCGGCCGGACGAGGCGCTGGATCTCGACGCGGCGCTGGCGAATCTGCCGTCGGTCGGACGGACCGTCGTGTGGCTGCACGACGTCGAGGGATTCACGCACAAGGAGATCGCGGAGCTGATGGGCAGGACGGAGAGTTTTTCGAAATCACAGCTTTCGAGGGCGTACCAGCGCTTGCGTCCGCTGCTGGACGGGCCCGGCGATGAGGACCGAAGCGAAGGCGCAGCACTGAGGAGCTGCTGACGATGTCGAATGAAACAAGGGACGAAGAGATGATTTGCGGATTGACTGCGGATGAACGCGATTTCCTGCGGCGGGGGCTCGACGGGTTGCCCGATACCGTGCCGCCGCGTGCCGTCTGGGAGCGGATCCGCGAACAGGCCGAGGCCGAGGGTCTCGTCCGCCGGCGCTTCCTGCGTCGGCCGTTGCACTGGTATGGCGGCGCCGGCCTGGCGGCCGCGGTGCTGGCAGCCGTGTTCCTGCCCTTTTGGCAGGACCGGCCGCAGCCCGATTTCCCGACGGTGCCGCAGGGCGCCT
>JBAUVS010000320.1:0-5841 GCA_049583345.1 Woeseiaceae bacterium | reverse complement strand
GCACCCAGGACGGCGCAGGCGCCGGGCGCCGAGTCGGCAACGGCGCCGCTTGCCGGGGCAGGGATCCGCATCGCCGCAGTCGGCGACATGATGCTCGGCACGGACTATCCGAAAGACATACTGCCGGACGACGACGGCGCCGCCTTCCTCGCGGACGTCACGCCGACACTGTCCGCGGCGGATATCGCGTTCGGCAATCTCGAAGGCGTGCTCGCGGACGACAGCGAGCCGGCCAAGCAATGTTCCAACCCTGCTGCCTGCTTCCTGTTCCGCTCGCCGACACGGTATGCCCGGCTCTTTCGCGACGCGGGATTCGACGTTCTCAGCCTCGCCAACAACCACGCACGCGATTTCGGCGAGGAAGGCCGCGCCGAGACGATGCAGGCACTGGATGCGGTCGGCATCCTGCATTCCGGTCGCGAGGGAGACTTCGCGAGCGTGACGGTCAGGGGGACGAGGATTGCCGTGCTGGCCTATTCCGTGACACAGGCATCCAATCTGCTGCTCGACTACGATCTCGCCGCGGACACCGTGGCCGCGTTCGCCGCGACGCACGATATCGTCGTCGTCTCCTTCCACGGCGGCGCGGAGGGCTGGGACCTGACTCGCCTGCCATTCGGCGAAGAAGAGTATTTCGGGGAACCGCGCGGCGACGTCGTCCGCTTCGCCCGATCGATGGTCGATGCCGGTGCCGACCTCGTAATCGGCCACGGGCCGCACGTCGTGCGCGCCCTCGAGCGGTACCGCGGCCGGCTGATTGCTTACAGCCTCGGCAACTTCGCTACCTATTACGGGATCAGCGTCAACGGCATCTATGGTTTTGCGCCGATCCTCATCGTCTCGCTCGACGGCAAGGGTCGTTTCCTCGAAGGCGAGATCGTCTCCACTCGCCAGGTCCGCCCGGCAGGACCGAGCATCGACCCCGATCGCGTCGCCCAGAAAGTCATGCGCGGCCTGAGCATCGCCGACTTCGGCAACCCGGGCCTCACCTTCCTGCCCGACGGCCGCCTGCTCCCCGCCCACCGCTTCTAGCCACACGGGAGGGCAGACGCGGCGGGCGAGTCACACGGCGCCGCACTCCGGCAGCGGTTTGCCGGGATGGCTCGCTTCGCTGCGCTTTACTCCCGGCAAACCGCTGCCCTCGCGCGGCACCCCTGCGGGCTTCGGGGTACGTACCCGGAAACCCGATAGGCGACCCCCGCCGTCGTGTATGCCGTGCGCCTCAGTCGTCGGCCGTGATGGACTTGAAGTCGACGCCGAGCGAGCGGAGCTTGCGGTACAGGTGTGTGCGTTCCATGCCGACCCGTTTCGCCAGTTGTCCGACCTTGCCTTCGCAGAGTACGAGCTGCTGCTGCAGGTAGGCGCGTTCGAACTGTTCGCGCGCCTCGCGCAGCGGCAGTGACAGGAGATCCTGCTTGACCAGCGGCTCGCCTGCGGATGCGCCCGCACTCAGCTCGCGCTCGACGTCGTGCAGCGAGACGTCGTCGCCCGAGTCGGTGACCAACAACCGGCGCGTCAGGTTCTTCAGTTCCCTGACGTTGTCGGGCCAGGGATAGTTGCGCAGGCGATTCTGCGCCGCGACGCTGAAGCGCCGGAACGGCAGTCCCTCGGAGTCGACGAGCTTGTCGACGTAGTAGGCGAGCAATTCCGGTACGTCTTCCGAATACTCCCTGAGCGGCGGCACCTCCAGCTTCAGTACGCCGAGGTGGGAGACAAGATCGCGACGCAGCGCGCCCGCATCGACTTTGGCCGCATAATCGGTGGCGACCGTGGCAATCACGCGTGCCTTCAACGTTACGGGTTCGCTGCCGCCGACGCGGTACCATTTGCCGTCCTCGAGTATCGCCAGCACGATCTTTTGCGCCGCCGCATCCAGGTCGGTCAGTTCGTCGATGACCAGCGTGCCGAGGCCTGCGCGCTCGAACGCTCCCGCGTGTATCTCGCCCAGCTGCTCGCTCCCCAGCAGCTGCTCCTCGAGGTTGCTGTCCGTCAGCGATGCGGCTGTTATGTTGACCAGGGGCTCGTCTGCGCGCGCGCTCAGCGCATGCAGATACCGCGCGAACGCGCTGCGCCCCGAGCCCGGCTCGCCGCTGATCAGCACGGACCCGTCCAGCCGCGCATACTGCTGGGCGCGCTCCCTGAGTGCCTGCATGAGCTTGCTGCGGCCAACCGGTGCCAGCAGGGTCGGCATCACGCTCCGACCGGCAGAGGGTTGACGGTTCGAGGATTCGAGGGCCGACTCGACCGTGCGCAGCAGCTTCGCCAGCGACAACGGCTTCTCGACGAAATCGAATGCGCCGAGCCGGGTCGCCTCGACGGCCGTGTCTACCGTACCGTGCCCCGACATGATCACGACGGGGCAGGCCAGGTCACCGCTTTCGGACCACTCGCGCAGGAGCGTGATGCCGTCCGTATCGGGCATCCAGATATCCAGCAGCATCAGGTCGAACTTGTCCGCGGCACGAGCCCGCCGCGCTTCTTCCGCATCGGCCGCCACGGTCACGCCGTAGCCCTCGTCCGACAGGATCTCCTTGATCAAGGCCCGGATGTCGGCCTCGTCATCGATCACCAGCACATGAGCGGTACTCATGTTCCTTCCCTCCTCGCTTCCACGCGACCCGGCGACTTTCCGATCATCGCCTCACGCGCCGCTTCATCAAGTGGCAAACGAATGCTCACTACCGCTCCCCCTTCGTTGCGGTTGTAGGCCCGGATCGATCCGACGTGTTCTTCCACCAGCTTCTTCACGATCGCGAGCCCCAGTCCCGTGCCTTTCGGCTTCGTCGTAACGTACGGATCGAAGACCTGACTCTCGGATCCGGCCGGGAAGCCGGGACCGTTGTCTTCCACCTTGATCTGCACTACCTGTACGCCGTCGAATTCCGCGACGCTCACGTGCACGTCGATACGACCGTCGTCCGTGTTATCCAGCGCTTCCGTCGCGTTGCGCAACAGGTTGTGCAGTATCTGCCGGACGCGCCCGATATCCGCCTCGATCGGCGGCATCGTCGAATCCGAAGTCAGGACGATCTTCACGCCGCTCTCCTGCGCCCTGTAGAGATCCACGACTTCGTGAACCAGTTTGTCCATGTCGAAGCGTCCGATCTCCATGTCGGGCGCACGCGCATAGTCGCTGAACGCGTTCACCATCTCCTTCATGGCTTCGACCTGCTGCACGATCGTGTGCGTAGCACGATCGAGTACCAGCGCCTCTTCCCGCGGCATCGAGTCCAGGTACTTGCGGCGCAGTCGTTCGGCCGAGAGTTGTATCGGCGTGAGCGGATTCTTGATTTCGTGCGCCAGGCGCCTCGCCACTTCGCCCCATGCCGCATCGCGCTGCGCCTGCAGCAGCGCCGTGATGTCGTCGAACACGATGATGTAACCGGCCGAATGACTCTCGTCACCCGGCAACGCCGTACAGGCGCAGGTCAGGACGCGACGGCCGACTTCGCCGCGCAGGACGATCTGCTCGCGCCATTCCGTCTCGCCGGCGCTCAGGTGTACCCGCGCCACGTCGACGAACTGCTCCAGCAGGGGCCGTCCCCTGGCCACGGCGGGCAGCGGCTCACCGCTGCGATGTTCCAGGTCGACACCGAGGATGGCACCGGAGGCCTGGTTCGCCGTGCGTATCGTGAGGTCCTTCTCGAGCGCGAGCACGCCCGTCGACAGACGCGCGAGGATGACTTCGAGATTCGTGCGTTCCGCCTCGACCAGCGCCTGGGAGCGGCTCGCCTCGCGGCGCGCCGCCGCAAGCCGCTGCGTCATGTCGTTGAAGGAGCTGATCAGGAAACCGATCTCGTCGCGCGCCGGCGTCGGCAGGCGGGTGTCGAAGTCGCCCTTCGCAACCGCACGCGTGCCGGCGACGAGGTCCTGTATGGGAGCGACGAGCCGGCGCGACAGGACGAATGCGCCGTAGATCGCGGCGAGCAGGCTGAGCATCAGTACGACGGCCAGCGTGAAGGTGAACGTGCTCTTCAGGGGGCCCCGGAGGTACAGCAATTGCTGATATTCGCGGTACGAATTGTCGACGCTGTCCGCCATCTTCGCGAGGCGTTCCGTGACCGGGAAATGCGCCTGCAAAACGCCTATCGGTTCCGCACGATACCGCGACGTGAATACGACCGCCGTGCGTATCTCGTAATCTTCGGGATCGAGCATGACGTAGGGGCGATTCTGCCGCAGGTGCAGGAGGACCTCGTCCTTCAGCGGCTTTGGCAACGTCCCGACGTTGCTGTCGGAGCTGGTGGCCAGGATCTGGTTATTGGTGCCGTAGATGGTGATCTCACTGGCACCACTCTCGCGGCGCATGATGCCGAGCTCGAAGATGAGCTGCCTGTCCGAGACGTCGCGTAATCTCTGCGCAATCTGCTGAGTCGCATAGAGGTGCTGGCGCATCTGCATCTCGAGCGCCGCACGGCTCAGCGTGAGCGCATTCTCCAGGCCTTCCTCGACCTGCACGTCGAACCACGTATCGATGCCCCGATTGATGAATTGCGTCGCGAAATAGAACACGACCAACAGGGGAACGACGGCGAGCCCGACGAACATCCCCACGATCCGCGCTTTCAGTTTCGCGCCTGGCACGTGGGTCCGGTATTCCCGCAAGAGCCGCACGAGATTGCCGACCAGGAACACGAACAGCACAAAGACTCCCGCGATATTGATCGCGAGAATGACGTTGTGCAGCCGGTCGAAGGCGGCGGAATTCTGGGCGGTGCGGCTCAGCAGGAACAGCGCCACGAGTGCGAGGCCGACGCCGATGCCGGCGAACACGGTATACGCGGTGCGCTTCAGCGCCGGAGCACCCATTCGTACCAATCGCTCTGCAGTTGCCACTCGTCCCGCCAGAAAAACAACAGTCGCAGCGGCGCGGGGTACTGCTGCGTGTTGAGCATCGCGCGGAGCCGGATGCGATAAGTCCTGTCCGGCTCCAGCAGGGCATCGTCGATGACCGGCAGGCCCTCGATGCGGCCCAGATTGTTGAGCGCGGAATACAGCGTCGCGAAGGAATCCTGATCGCCGCTGTTCAGATTGCGGACGATGTACCGCTGGGAGAGCGGCCGATACTCGAGCTCATAACGCACCGCGAGTTCCGCCGCCGTCGCGTCGAACCAGAGGTGTCGCTCACGGATCAGTTCGATCTGCAGCTCGATCGTCAGCGCGACGCCGCTCGACAGCGCCTTGAGTGCCTCGCTGGAGAGGACGAGCTGCAGGCGCGCATCGAGCGTGTGGACCCCGTTCACGATACGGGTCGAGGCCGAGCGCACCTCGAAGTAGCCTTCCCGCTCGACGTTGTCCTGGGCCGCGGTGCTTGCCGCGACGCTCATGACGGCCACGATCAGCAACAGGGCGGGCCAGACCGTGTTGCGTAGCTTGCTGAGCGTGTGGGGCATCGTTTCAGGAGACCTTGCGGAGGGCGGCATAGTAGAACCCGTCCATGCCGAACGAACCGGGCAGGATCTGGACTCCGGGCGCCTTCGGCCGCATTACATCGCGGATGTTGCTCTTGTGCAACGCTTGTTCCTCCCGGGCCTCGGGCTGCGCGTCGAGGAAGCGCCGGACGACGTTGTCATTTTCAGACGCCAGAACCGAACAGGTGACGTAGAGCATGCGCCCGCCGGGCGCCAGCAACGGCCACAGCGCATCCAGCATCCGGGACTGCGCCTCGGCGAGCCCGCCGATGTCCGCCGGCCGCCGCAACAGCTTGATGTCCGGATGGCGCCGGATCACGCCGGTCGCCGAGCACGGAGCATCGACCAGGATGGCGGCGTAGAGTTCACCGTCCCACCATGCCCGCGGTTCCGATGCATCGCCCTCGACGAGCGTTGCATCCAGCCGGAG
>JBAUVS010000319.1:0-2402 GCA_049583345.1 Woeseiaceae bacterium | reverse complement strand
TGCCACGGAGTAAGCTCATGCAGGCACTGCATCGATTCTGGCAACGCTACATCGCCGGCGTACTCGACCCGGTCGGCGACTGGGTCGGACTCCTGCCGATCCGGCTGCTCATGGCCTGGGAGTTCTGCTCCGCCGGCACGATGAAGCTCCGGGGCGAGAACTGGTTTGCCAGCATCCGCGACAATTTCCCGTTCCCGTTCAACGTGATCCCGGTGGACGTCAGCTGGCACCTGGCGACGTGGACCGAGATCATTGGCGCGATCGGGCTCGCGATCGGTCTCGCCACCCGGTTCTGGGCGTTCAGCCTGATCGTCGTCACGATCGTCGCGATCGCCGGCGTGCACTGGCCGATGCACTGGTCCAGCCTCGAGGAATTATGGATGGGCTACGCCGTCCGCGACATGGGTTTCGGCAACTTCCGCATCCCCTTGCTGTTCATCGCGATGCTGGTACCGCTCGCGCTGAAGGGCGCGGGTAAGCTCAGCGTCGACCACTACCTGAGTCGACTGTACCATCGCGGCTGAAGCCGCGCCTACGGACTCCAATCCAGCCACGGCGGCTGGAGAGCATCCGTAGGAGCGGCTTCAGTCGCGATCCATCTCCGCGACTCGCACCTCGGCCGTGAACGAGCATTCGGCAGTCATCGAGTTCGTGACCAGGCACGTATCCTCCGCCTTGTGCAGCATTTTCCGGGCGCGCTCCTCGTCGGTTCCCTCCGGCACGTCCAGCGTCACGCGGATGTCGAAGTGCGTGAAGCGCGTCGTCCTGTCGACACGATCCAGGTCACCGACGACGCGGCATTCCAGATCATCCCAGTCGAGCTTTGCCGCCCGTGCCACGGCACGGAACGAGAGGATGAAGCAGTCGGCGACCGAAGCGACGAGCAGCGTCTCCGGCGACCACAGATCGCCCGGTCCGCCGAACTCCGCGGGCCCGGCGGACTCGATGACCTCGAGGCCGGGGCTTGCCACGCGCACGTTGCCCGCGGAACCGGCCGCCGCACTCGCGACGTAGTGGTGGGGATACTCCTGCATAATCGGGGCTCCTCGCTGTCGGGCCAAGGTTCCAACGCGCCGCGACCCTGCGCAATAGGTAGATGGCACAGCGGCCTGGCAATGCCTCAGCGCTTGCGCGGCATGTACAGGTCGGTGAGCGTGCCCTCGAACGCCTCGGCGGCGAATGCCACGGTCTCGGAGAGCGTCGGGTGCGGATGGATCGTCAGGCCGATGTCCGCCGCGTCGGCGCCCATCTCGATGGCCAGGGTGATCTCGGAGATCAGGTCGCCCGCATTCGGGCCGACGATGGCGCCGCCAAGGACGCGGCCGGAACCGCGGTCGAAGAGCAGTTTCGTGAAGCCTTCCGGGCGACCCAGCGACAGCGCCCGGCCACTCGCCGCCCACGGGATCTGCGTCTTCTCGAAGTCGATGCCGTCCGCCTTCGCTTGCGTCTCCGTCAGCCCGACCCAGGCGATCTCCGGATCCGTGTAGGCCACGGAGGGAATCGCGCGCGCGTCGAAGTGGCTTTTCTGCCCGGCCGCGACCTCCGCCGCGACCCGGCCTTCGTGCGATGCCTTGTGCGCCAGCATCGGTCCGGGCACGAGGTCGCCGATCGCGAAGATGTGCGGCACGTTGCTGCGCATCTGCCCGTCGACGGCGATGACACCGCGCTCCCCGACCTCGACACCGGCCCTGTCCGCGTCGAGCTTGTCGCCGTTGGCGCGGCGGCCCACGGCGACGAGCACCCGGTCGTAGACGCCGAGCTGCGGTGCGTCCTTGCCCTCGAAACGCACCTCGATACCGGGGATCGTCGCACGCATTCCGGTCACGCGCGTCGAGGTCAGGATGGCCTCGTAGCGCGGCTGGATGAACTTGAGGAAGGGCCTCAGCAGGTCCTTGTCCGTGCCCGGCATCAGCGAGTCGGTCAGCTCGACGACGCTGACGTCGGTGCCGAGCGCGCGGTAGACGCAGGCCATCTCGAGACCGATGATGCCGCCGCCGACGACCAGCATGCGTTTCGGCAGCGGCGCGAGTTCCAGCGCACCGGTCGAATCGATAATGCGCACGTCGTCGGGCAGATCCGGCAGCATTGCCGGCTCCGAACCCGCGGCGATGATGCATTTCGCGAATCCGACCGTTTGGTCGTTGTCCAGCCGCAGCGTATTGGCCGACTCGAATTTCGCCGTGCCGCGGACGACGCGGACCTTGCGCTGTTTCGCGAGCTGGGTGAGTCCGCCCGTCAGTTTGCCGACCACGTCGTTCTTCCAGCCGCGCAACGCCATCGCGTCGATCCTCGGCTGGCCGAACTTGATGCCGTGCGCCGCCATCGCGGCGGCGTCGTCGACGACCTTGGCCGCGTGCAGCAGGGCCTTCGACGGGATGCAGCCGACGTTCAGGCACACGCCG
>JBAUVS010000318.1:0-5685 GCA_049583345.1 Woeseiaceae bacterium | reverse complement strand
AAGAGCGTGACGCCGGAGGAGGTCGCGGGCGCCGGCGCCGACATGATCCTCGGCAACACTTTCCACCTGATGCTGCGCCCCGGTACCGACATCGTCCGCCGGCACGGCGGCCTGCACGAGTTCATGCACTGGTCGGGGCCGATCCTGACGGATTCCGGCGGCTTCCAGGTGTTCTCGCTGTCGGCCAGGGCCAGATTGAGCGAGGAGGGCGTGCATTTCTCCTCGCCCGTAAACGGCGATGCGGTGTTCCTCTCGCCCGAGAAATCGATCGAAGTGCAGCACGACCTCAATGCCGACGTGGCCATGATCTTCGATGAGTGCACGCCGTATCCCGCGAGCGAGGTTCGGGCCCGCGAGTCGATGGAATTGTCGATGCGCTGGGCGCTGCGCAGTCGGCGGCGTTTCGACGCGCTTCACGAGACGGAGCCGGATCGCGGCGAAGCGCTGTTCGGCATCGTGCAGGGCGGCGTCTACCCGCAACTGCGGGAAGCATCGCTGGCGGCGCTCACGGACATCGGTTTCGACGGCTACGCCATCGGCGGCCTCGCGGTCGGCGAAGCGGAATCCGAACGCATCGCGGTGCTTGAGGCGCTGGCGCCGCGGATGCCCGCGGACCGTCCCCGCTATCTGATGGGCGTCGGCACGCCGATCGACATCGTGGATGCCGTCTCGCACGGCGTCGACATGTTCGACTGCGCGATCCCGACCCGGCATGCGCGCAATGGCCAGTTGTTCACGTCGCGCGGGAAGCTGAAATTCCGGCACGCCCGCTACGCCGACGACACCTCGCCGGCGGACCCCGATTGCGCCTGCTACACGTGCAGGAATTTCAGCCTCGCCTATCTGCGGCACCTCGACAAGTGCGGGGAAATCCTCGGCCCACGCCTGGCGACTCTGCACAATCTCCATTATTATCAAAAGCTTATGCAGGATATCCGCGATGCCGTCGAGGCAGGCACGCTGGCCCGGCTCACGACCGCCCTGCGCAGCGCTTACGCGAAGGCCTGACGAATCGGCGTTCGGGGCTTGCGATTGCCGATCCCGCCCTTATGTCCCGCGCACTGTGCCATAATAGCGCGCTAAATTTTCGGGGCCCGGGCGCAGAGACAGCGTCGCCGCGTGACGGTCCCGCCAGACTAGACTCAGGGAATCATGGATTTTTTCATTCAGACAGCTTATGCCCAGGCTGGCCAGCAGGCACAGCCGTTCGGGTTCCTGATACCGATGGTCATCATCTTCGCGGCGTTTTACTTCCTGTTGATCCGGCCGCAACAGAAGAAGCAGAAGGCGCACGCGGCGCTCATCTCGAATCTGAAGACGGGCGACGAGATCCTCACGGCGGGCGGCATCCTCGGTGTCGTGACGGGCATCAGCGAGCACTACGCGATCGTGAAGATCTCGGACAGCACCGAGATCAAGATACAGAAGTCCAGCGTCGCACAGGTCGTGCCGAAAGACACCTACGAGAACGCCTGACGGCATCACTGTTCCGGGCGATGAACACAAACCTCCGAAAACACCGGACGCATCGGGCATGGCGGTCATGAACAAGTATCCGACCTGGCTCAACATGCTCGTGCTGGCCGCCGTGCTGGCGGCCTGTCTGTTTGCATTGCCGAACATCTATGGCAGCCTGCCCGCGGTGCAACTCGCCGCCGTCACCGGCGATCCGGTCGACGAAGCCCAGCTCCAGAAATACGTGAAGGCCGTCGAAGACGGCGGCGTCACCCCGGATGCCGCGTTCATCGAAGACGGCCGGGCGGTGATTCGTTTCAACTCCGAACCGGATCAGCAGGCCTCGGCCGACCTGCTGCGAAGCCGCTTCGAGAAACAGGCCAACGTCGCACTTACGCTCGCGCCGAACCTGCCCGGCTGGGTACGCTCCCTGGGGCTCAGTCCCATGACGCTCGGCCTCGACCTGCGCGGCGGCATCTACGTACTGCTGGAAGTCGACATGGATACGGCGATCGGCAAGCGCATGGATTCCTACGAACAGGACATCGACGGCCGTCTGCGCGACGACAGGGTCATCCATCGCGTCGACCGCGACGGCAACCGGATCGTCGTCCGGGTCCGTGACGCGGGCGACGTCGACCGGGCACGCAAGGTGGTCGACCAGGCCGACCCGCAGCTGGTCGTTACCGACGGTACGGACGGCAAGTCGCTGGTGGTCCGGATGAGCGACCAGCAGATTCGCGATCGGCAGGATTTCGCCATCGAACAGAACATGACGACCCTGCGCAATCGCGTCGACGAACTCGGCGTCGCCGAGCCGCTCGTGCAGCGCCAGGGCGTGGATCGGATCGTCGTGCAACTGCCCGGCGTGCAGGATCCGACCGAGCTGGAGAAGATCCTGACGGCGACCGCGACCGTCGAGTTCCGGATGGTCGACCAGTCCGGCGATTCGCCGGGTTCCCGGCGCTACCCGGGGCGCGGCAATGAACCCTCGCAGGTGTTGAAGCGTGAAGTCATCGCGTCGGGCGACGAGATCGTCGACGCGAGTTCGGGCTTTACCAACGACGGCCAGCCCGCCGTGCACATCACGCTGGACGCGGCCGGCGGCGAGCGCATGCTCGCCAACACGCGCGAAAACCTGAACAAGCTGATGTCCACGGTCTTCATCGAATGGCGTGAAGAACCGGTAACGCGCGACGGCAAGACCCAGGTACAGCGGGTGAAGTCCGAAGAAGTCATCAACACGGCCACGATCCGCGGCGTGTTCAAGAATCAATTCCAGGTGACCGGACTGACGCCGGTCGAGGCACACGAGCTCGCCGTGCTGCTGCGCGCCGGCGCGCTGGCGGCGCCCGTGTACAAGGTCGACGAACGCACCATCGGGCCGACCCTCGGCCAGGAGAACATCGATCGCGGTTTCATGGCGATCAAGGTGGGTTTCCTGTCCGTGATCGTGTTCATGGCGATTTACTATCGCTGGTTCGGCATGATCGCCAATCTCGCGCTGCTGTCGAACCTCGTTTTCATTGTCGCGATCCTGTCGTTGCTGGGTGCGTCGCTGACCCTGCCCGGCATCGCGGGTATCGTGTTGACGGTCGGCATGGCCGTCGACGCGAACGTACTGATCTTCGAGCGAATGCGCGAGGAGATCGCCGCCGGGGCGCAGCCCCAGGCGGCGATCAATGCCGGTTACGAGAAGGCCCTGTCGTCGATCGCCGATGCCAACATAACGACGCTCATCGCGGCCATCGTCTTGCTGGCACTCGGTACGGGTCCCATCAAGGGTTTTGCGATCACATTGATGATCGGCATCCTGACGTCGATGTTTACGGCCATTATCGGCACCCGAGCCGTCGTCAACCTGCTCTACGGCGGCCGCAAGCTGGTCAGCGTGCCGGTGTAAGGGGTCGAGATGCTACGTATCATCAAGCAAAAAACGCAGATCGATTTCCTCGGCAGGTCGCGGCGTAATCTTGCGCTGTCGCTCACGGCTGCCGGGATCGTGGCCTCGTTCATTGCGCTCGCCGTGCACCGCCCGCCGCTCGACTTCGGGATCGATTTCACGGGCGGCATCCTGCTCGAGGTCGGCTATCCGACTACGGTCGACGTCGAGGGCGTCCGGAGCGGACTCGAACAGGCCGGGTTCGACGACGCCCAGGTCCAGCTCTTCGGTGCCGACAACGAAGTGCTCGTGCGCCTGCCGCCTCAGGACGAAGTCGCATCGGACGAACTCAGGGAGCGGCTGCGCACGGCCCTGACGAATGTCGATGCCGGCGCGGATCTGAAGCGCGTCGAATCGGTGAGTCCGCAGGTCGGCAAGGAGCTCGCGGAACGCGGCGCCTTGTCGATGATCATCGCGTTGTTGCTGATCTTTTTGTACGTGATGATCCGCTTCCAGTGGAAGTTTGCCGCGGGAGCCGTCGTGGCGACGGCGCACGACGTGATCATCACCGTCGGCTTTTTCGCGATCTTCCGCTATCCGTTCGACCTGACGGTCGTCGCCGCCGTACTGGCGGTCATAGGTTATTCCCTCAACGACACGGTCGTCGTGTTCGACCGGATCCGCGAGAATTTCTTCATGTTGCGCGGAGTCCCGGCAGAGGAGGCGATGAACATCTCGATCAACGAGACGATGTCGCGAACCATCAACACGGGCCTCACGACCCTGATCGTGCTGGTCGCACTGCTGATTTTTGGCGGCGAGTCGATCGCGCCGTTCTCCATCGCGCTGATCGTCGGCATCCTCATCGGCACTTACTCCTCTGTCTATGTCGCAAGTGCGATCGCGCTGCTTCTGAACGTGACGCCGCTCGACCTGATCGAACCGGTCAAGGATCCTGACCTGATCGACGACCTCCCGTAGGGCGCTCCTACCGGACGAGAGCCTTGATCTCGGTGGCACAGAGCTGGGCCAGCGCCGCGTAGATCTTCGGCGTACCGGTCAGCACGTGACCTGTGTCGAAGTAGTCTTCGCTGCCGTCAAGGCCGCTGAAGATACCGCCGGCTTCGCGGATGATCAGGCTGCCGGCGGCGATGTCCCAGGGCTTGAGGCCGGTTTCCCAGAAGGCATCGAGGCGACCCGCCGCGACGTAGCACAGGTCGATCGCGGCGGCGCCCGCACGCCGGACTCCGGACGTGCTGCCGAGGACCTTGTGCAGCATCGCGAGGTAGGGACCCATCTCCTCGCCGGCACGGCGGAACGGGAAGCCGGTACCGACGAGCGCCTCGGCCAGCTTGTGGCGGCCGCTGACGCGTATGCGCCGTCCGTCGAGCTGCGCACCGTCGCCGCGCGATGCGGTGAAGAGTTCCTGGCGCATCGGGTCGTAGACGACGCCGTGTTCCATGCGGCCTTTGACCTGTACGCCGATCGAGACGGCGAATACCGGGAAGCCGTGCAGGAAATTCGTCGTGCCATCGAGCGGGTCGATGATCCAGACGGTCTGCGATTCCCCCTGCGCGCCGCTTTCCTCTGCGAGGATGGCGTGGTCGGGATAGTGCTTGCGGATGGTCTCGATCACGGCGCGTTCCGCGGCGCGATCGGCGTCGCTGACGTAATCGTTGTAGCCTTTCTGCTCGACCTTCAGCTTGTCGAGGTTGGCCAGGTTGCGCACCAGCGTGCCGCCCGCGCGCCGCGCGGCCATCACTGCCACATTGAGTAATGCGTGCATACAACGATTCCGGAGCTGGCAAAGAACCCGGCCGGGGCCGGCCGCGTTGTAGAATAACGGACTTTAGGCACGAAGCGCCACAGATGTCGATCCGTATCGTACTCGTCGGAACAACGCATCCGGGCAACATCGGAGCGGCGGCGCGCGCAATGAAAAATATGGGTGTGACCGATCTCGCGCTCGTGAGCCCGCGCCATTTCCCGCACGAGGATGCGACGGCGCGGGCATCGGGAGCCGCAGACGTGCTCGAACGTGCGACGGTCTTCGCATCGCTCGCCGAGGCCATCGAGGATTGCGTCTACGTCGTCGGCGCAAGTGCCAGGGCGCGCGCGATCAACTGGCCCTGCATGGAACCTCGCGCCTGTGCCGCGAAGCTGCGCGCCGAGGCGCTGCGCGGTCCGGTCGCCGCAGTGTTCGGCCCGGAGAAGTCCGGGCTCAGCAATGCCGACCTCGATCTGTGCGACGCGCTGCTGACGATCCCGACGGACCCGGGCTTCAGTTCGCTGAATCTCGCGATGGCCGTGCAGGTCGTGACCTACGAATTGAGGGCGGCCGGAGAACC
>JBAUVS010000317.1:0-2483 GCA_049583345.1 Woeseiaceae bacterium | reverse complement strand
GACGGCACATTCCTCGATGGCACCAAGATCGAAGCGAATTATCACAGCATGGGTATCGTCGTCGGCATCGCGACCCTGTTGCTCGCCCTCTATTGTGTGCGTGCGACCTACAAACACGCGGTGACAGGACCGATGCGCAGCGCTCCTTCGAGTGCCGGGGGATCCGGCCCGTTCCTGAAGTCGTTCCTGCACGATCTGAAGGACGTGTATTCGGACAAGCTCGTGTGGTACGTGTTCGGATTCTTCGGCCTCGCCAAGTTCTCGATGATGGTCGTCTCCCAGGTCCAGATGTTCACGTACATCGAGTACATGGGATTTACCGCCGCACAAAAGACTTTCGTGCATACGGGCGGCATGGTGGCGTTCGGGCTCGGCTCCCTGGCGCTGGGGAGCATGGTCCGGCGATTCGACAAGAAGAAGACCGGCATTATGGCGATGGCCTTTGCGTCGGCCGGCGGGCTCGGCCTGTATGCCGTCTTCATCGGCGGACTGCTGGACCCACGCGCGAGCATCAACGGCTTCCCTGTCGCGGTGCCGGTCTTTGCGGCGTTACAGATGATGTGGTGGGGCGGCTGCGGTGTACTGGTGCCGCTCGCCATCGCCATGATCGCGGACTTGTCTGAGATGAAGAAGTGGCAGACGGGTGAAGTGACCGAAGGGCGTTACGCAGCCGGAGTGTCTTTCTTCCTCAAAGCGGCCAATGCCCTGGGCCTGTTCGTGACGGGCTTCGTCCTCAAGTTCGTGGGTTATGTCTCCGGAGCACATTCGCAGGCATCCGACACGGTACACAAACTCGCGGTGATGACGTTCATCGCCGGCCCGATCCTGATGGCATGCGCGTTCGTGATGATCCGCTACTATCCGGTCACGCACGAGTCGATGTCGTCCATGCGAAAACGATACGAGCGCAAATCCGCAGCCGAGGAGCATGCCGCGTGGCAAGGCACATGAAGAACGGCCAGGGTCTCCCCACCGGCGAACTCTGGGGTTACGCGTCGGGCGAGAGCGTGAATTCGATCGCCATCAACGGAATCAGCAACTACGCTTTGCTGTTCTATACACAGGTCATGGGGCTCGACCCGGAGAAGGCCGCCCTGGCGCTGGGGATTGCAACGCTCTGGGATGCCATCTCCGATCCCATCATGGGCACGATCACCGACCATACGAACACGCGCTTCGGGCGCCGGCATCCGTACATGGTCGTCGGCGGCCTGGTGTTCGCGCTGGCATTCATGGCGTTGTGGACGATTCCCGAGACATTCCAGGGCGAGAACGCGCTGTTCACCTACCTGGCGGTGCTGAATATCGTCGTCAAGACGGCCTTCACCGTGTTCGTCGTGCCGTACACGGCGCTGGGTTTCGAGATGTGCAAGACGTACGACGACCGTGCACGACTGCAGGGTGTGCGTTACGGCTTCAACATGTTCGTAAACATCGTCACCGGCGGGTTCGGCTGGGTGCTCTTCTTCCCGGACGGCCAGGCGCCGGACGGATCCCGGATCGACGGCTCGAAGATCGAGGCGAACTATCACACGATGGGCATCGTGCTCGGTATCGTGACGCTAGCTTTGATCCTTTTCTGCGTATTCGTCACGTACAAGTATGCGCACCTCGGTCCTGCCGTGAAGCGGAGTACGAGCGGACGTGGAGCGGGCGCCGCAATCAGGGCGTTCTTCCACGACGTGCGGGACGTCTTTTCGGACAAACTGGTGTGGTTCGTGTTCGGTTTTTTCGTCGTAGCCCAGTTCTCGATGCTGATCGTCTCGCAGGTGCAGATGTTCACCTACGTCGAGTACATGAAGTTCACGGCCGTCGAGAAGACGTTCGTGCATACCGGCGGCATGGTGGCTTTCGCGATCGGCTCGCTGGTGCTGGGCAGTATGGTGAGGCGCCTCGACAAGAAGCGAACCGGCTACGTGGCGATGTGCATCGCGTCGGCAGGAGGCCTCGGCCTGTACGCCGTATTTATCGGCGGCATGCTCGACCCGCAGTCGACGATCGGCAATTTTCCGATTGCCGTGCCGGTGTTCGGTCTCCTGCAGATGATGTGGTGGGGAGGCTGCGGCATCATCGTGCCGCTGGCCACGTCGATGATCGCGGATCTGTCCGAAATCAAGAAATGGCAGACCGGCCAGGTCACCGAGGGGCGCTACGCGGCCGGCTTCTCTTTTTTTCTCAAGCTGGCGATCTCGCTCGGACTGTTCGTCACCGGCTACATCCTGCATTTCGTCGGTTACATTTCCGGGGCCGAGACCCAGGCTCCGGCGGCGGTCCACAATCTGGCCGTGACGACGTTCCTCGCCGGCCCGCTGCTCATGGTGTTCTCGTTTACGGTCTTGCGCCGCTACCCGATAACGCATGAATCCATGTCGGCGATGCGCGAGCAGTACGAAGCGGGGCAGGCGACTCCCCCGGCCGACTAGGGCGGGACGGCGGGATCGGTCGGCGGCAATGGCTCCGGTCCGCCGACGCGGCGGATACGC
>JBAUVS010000316.1:0-6519 GCA_049583345.1 Woeseiaceae bacterium | reverse complement strand
CGCCGCGGGCGCCGGCAGCCGGGACGCCGTGGCCGCATCGCGGAACAGGCCGAAACAGGCCACCGGCATCACGCCGGGCGCGTTCGTCTCGAGTGCCGGATCGAAGCCGCGGGCTGCCTCGTAGCCGACGTAACCCACCGCATGCAAGCCGTGCGCGTCGACCTGGCGCCGGATCTCGGCGAGTATCTGCGGCACGTCGTCCGGGGCCTGCGTGGAGAGCACCCCTACCGGCGACTCCCAGGTCAGCCAGCGTCCGGCCCGTGCGTCCCGCATCACGATCCTGTGCATTAAAACTCGTATTCCAGGTTCAGCCTCGCGACGCGGTCCGGGCTCTCGTCGTCGAGGGCCCAGAACAGGCCGGCCTCCCAGCGCAGCTTGTGAGCCGGCGCAAACCGCACGGTGCCCGCGAAGGCCGGACCGAGCACCGAGGTGTTCTGGCCGATGTGAAACTCGATGCCCGGCTCGAGCGCCTCCCGGTAGCGGTAGCGCGCCTGCAGGTGCAGCGCCGTCTCGAACTCGTCGGTCACGCCGGTGCCTTCCTCGTAGGCCAGGGTCAGGTTCCCGACCGCGGTCCAGCGGCCGAAATCCTTCGCCGAGATCAGCGTCGCCGTGGCAGCCGAGATGTCGCTGTCGACCTTGCGCTCCACGCCGAATACGACGCCCCAGTCGAAGGCGTATTCGCCCTGTTCGGTGAGCTGCCACTTCGCCTCGACTTCGAACAGGTCGAGCGCGAGATCGTCGCCCATGCCCTGTGTCCAGGCGGCGTAGACCTCCGCCTCCCAGCGATCGGAGAGCGAGCGGCCGATACCGAGCATGTGCCGCTGCAGGTCCTGCACATCGTCCGACTGGTGTACCGAGCGCCATTCGAGCTCGGCTTCGAGTGGTTGCACGTACGGATCGTAGACACGATCCACGACGATGCCGTCGGCACGCGCAGCAGCTGCCGCGAGCAGCCCGATCACGATCCCGAGGCCGGCAGGCCACCGGCGCAGCTGACATGCAACCCTGCTCACTCGGCACTCCTCTCGACGTATGTTGCCCAGCCGATCGCGATGGCGGCCGTGAATACCGCCAGGCTCACGCCGTAGCTGACGGCTACCACCGTCGACGGCGCCGCCTCGTAACCGACCAGCGCGTACAGCAGCTGGCCGGGCAGCGAGCCTTCCGGCACCAGCCATGACGTGTCCCAGGCGGGGCCCGCCGTCGACAGCCAGTCCGCCTGCACCAGCAGCTGCACGGCCTGGGCGCACATGCCCGAGGCGGCCAGACTCAGGAGCACGACGGATACCCATAGAGACCGGCGCTCCGGCATCGCCAGCAACACGTAATAGAACAGTACACCGACGCTGAACCCGATGCCCGCTCCGGCCAGTGAGCCGATGCCGACACTCGAGACGAAGTGGCCGGCCGCCAGGAATCCCGACACGTAGACGACGATCTCCGAGCCCTCCCGGATCGACGAAATGGCGACGGCCAGTGCCATCAGTGCCGGCAATGCCACGTTCGGGACGCTCGGCCGGCCGCGGGCGCGCGCGACGAAGAACACGATGAGGGCGGCGGCCGCGAACACGAGGAACTGCAGCAGCGCATTGACGAGCTCCTGGCCGGTGCCCTCGAACATTTCCGAGACGGTCCCGAGGAAGTGCGCATAGACGAAGCCGCCGAGCACGCCCACCGCGATCGCAGCCAGCAGCCAGCGCGTCGCGGACGGCAGGCGGCGGGACAGGGCGAGCAGCACGCTGATCAGCAGCGCTGCCTCGAGCACCTCCCGCAGGACGATGACGACGCTAGTCACCAGCATCGATCTCGTCCTCCACGACGATCTTGCCGAGCGCGGTGTTCGGATTGAACTCGCCGAAGAAGGGGTATTCGCCGGGCGGCAGCGGCCCGACGAAGATGATCGCCTTCGTGCCGCCCATGATCACCTTCTCGCGATTGAGTTCGAAGCTCTCGAACTCTTCGGGCGTCGCGTCCCGGTTGGTGATCACGAGCCTGACTTTCGTGTTGGCGGGGATCTTCAGCACGTCGGGCTGGAACAGGTGATTGCGAATCTCGAGTTCGAAGCTCGGCGGTGCGGCGGCCGCCGATGCCGCGAGCAGCGCCGTCATGGCGGCGGTCCACAGGCGCAGGCTCCGGATCGCTGCCGTCCGCGTCACGGATTGCGCCCTCCTGCGGCGAGTGACTCGTCGAGTCCGGCCGGGAACGTGACGCTGACCGCCAGACCCGGGCCGCCGGCGTTGTTCTCGATGTGCAGGTTCGCGTGATGCAGGTCGGCGATGTGCCTGACGATCGCGAGTCCCAGGCCGCAGCCCTCTTCGGCGCTGTCGTGCCGGTCGCCGCCGATGCGATAGAAGCGGTCGAAGACGCGGCCGATTTCCGCCAGCGGTATGCCGGGGCCCGTGTCCTGTACGCAGAGCGCGACGCCGAGGTCGGTGCGCTCGACGACGACCCCGATCGAAGCGCCCTGCGGCGAATACTTGCTGGCGTTCGTGATCAGGTTCCCGAGCAGGATGGCGAGCGATGCCTCGTCGCCGGTGACGGTCTCGGCCGATCCCTCCAGCGATATGACCTGTTCTTTCGCATCGATGCCACCGTACAGATCGCTGATCACCTTCTGCGCGACCGCGTAGAGATCCACTGTGCGCATGTTGGCGAGATAATGCTCGGGCGTTATCCGGTACAGCAACATCATCTGCTCGATCAGGTGGCTGAGGCGCGAGAGGTCGCGATCCAGCACCGCGAGCGCATCGGCGTGTTCCGGGAAATCCCGGTGCAGGTTGTGCAAGTGTACCTTGAGGGAGCTGATGGGGGTGCGCAGTTCGTGGGCCGCATCGGCCGAGAAACGCCGCTCGCGGACGACCGCCTCGTTGAGGCGCCGCAGCAGGTCGTTGATCGCATCGACCACCGGCGCCAATTCCACCGGCGGGTCCGTGGTGCTGAGGCGGGTCAGGTCGTCGGCGCGCTTGTTGCGCAGTTCCCGGGCGAGGCTCTTGATCAGCGACAGGCCGTTGCCGACGACGAGCCAGACGATCGCGGCGATGATGGGCAGGCTGACGACGATCGGCAGGACGGCGCGCAGGATGATGCTGTCGGCCAATTCGATGCGCATGTCGATGCGCTCGCCGACGAGGATCCAGCGCTGCCGGGACGCGTCGTGACGGCTGAGCACGCGCCAGCGATAACCCTCGAAATTCTCCTCGCGGTAGCCGTCCTCGAACACGGTGAACGCGCGCGTGCCGCTGTTCGCGGAGTGCAGCAGCAGCGTCCCGTCTTCCGACCAGATCTGAAACGCCAGCCGGTCGGACGATTCCCCCGCGACGCCGGTCGCCGAGACTCCGGCGGTCTGCAGCACGGCGGCCGTGTCGGCGAGATGGGTGTCCAGCAGCTTCTCGGCCTCCTGCATGCTGGACCGGTAGCCGTAGATCGCCGCGACGAAGTTCCCGAGCGCGATGGTCGCCAGCAGCGCGATGACCAGGTAGAACCGGATCGACTTCACGACGGCCGGATCGTGTAACCGACGCCACGCACCGTCTTGATGAGTTCGTTGCCCAGTTTCTTGCGCAGGTGATGGACGTGCACTTCGATCGCGTTGCTGGCGACTTCCTCGCCCCAGGCATACAGGCGGTTCTCGAGTTGCTGGCGCGTCTGCACCTTGCCGATGTTCTCCATGAGGCTCTTGAGCACCATGTATTCGCGGCGCGGCAATTCCACCGGCTCGTCGCCCAGGAAGGCCTGCTGGCTGACCGTGTCCAGCGAGACGTGGCCGGCGACGATGCGGCGATCCCGCGTCGTGCTGAGGCGTCTCTCGATGACGCGCAGGCGGGCGATCAGTTCCGGCGTCTCGAACGGCTTGGGCAGGTAGTCGTCCGCACCGCCATCCAGCCCGGAGACGCGGGCGTCGACGCTCGATCTCGCGGTCAGGATCAGGACCGGCAGCGCGGGATCGCGGCGCCGGATCGCTTTCAGTACCTCGAGACCGTCGATGTCGGGCAGGCCCAGATCCAGCACGACGATGTCGGGCGGATCGACGTCGACGACGTGCAGCGCGGCCTTGCCCTCGGCCACGTGATTCGTGACAAAGCCCTCGCTACGGAGGGCTTTGCACAGACCGTTGGCCAGCGACTGGTCGTCTTCGACGAGCAGGATCTGCATATGATGTCGTCGCCTCCCTGGCGGCGACTGTCGGAATCAGGTCCCGGAGCCTTGCAGCTTCTCCCTGGCGATCGACAGCGCCGCGAGTATCTCTTGCTGCCGGCCTTCATCTGCAATGGCCCGGCCGGGCCGCGGTGCGGCGCTCTGCGCCTTCAGCAGGTATCGTCTGGCCTCGCCGTACTCCTTCTTGTGCAGGAGATAGTCAGCAAAGAAGTAGTTGGAGTCGATACCGTCCGGGTCGATCTCGAGCGCCTTCTCGAGCAATTGTACGGCCTTCTTGTCGCTTCCAAAACCCAGCGGCCAGCCGGGGACCTTGTAATAGAGCGTGCCGAGGCTCGCGTAGGCGGAGCCGTGCATCGCCTTGTCGTCGAGCGCCATGGCGGCCTCCAGGCTCGCCTTCGCTTCCTTTGCCAGCGACAGCGCCCCGAGACCGCCCTTGGCGCCGGCGAAACTCGACTTGATGATGCCGTCCCAGATGAGCAGGTCGGCGGAGTCGGGGTGCCCGGCGATGGCGGCGTCGGCCCGCTCGGCGAGCATCTCGAACGCAGTGATCTGCGCGTCGCCGGTGAGCTGGTAATTCGTGACGGCCCATTCGTGGCCGAGTTCGTCGACGAGCGTGTCACCGGACCCGGCCAGGACGGCGGCCGGCAGCAGCATCATGAGGGTAGCCAGGGTCTTCACGGATAGCGTATGCATGAGTTTTTCCTCGTCAGGGTTTGCTGCTCGCGAATCGCCGGATGAGCGGCAGGCGTTTGCGGAGGCTGCTGTCGACGATGCCGGGGAACAGCGCGTTGATCCGCACGAATAATTTCTCGGGCCAGCCGATGTAGCGGTCGGCCGCGGCCGGGTGCCGTATTACGCCGAGGACCTCATCGGCGACGAGCGACGGCTCGTCCATCGCGGTGCCGAGCGCGTCGTTCATCGCGACGACGCTGGCGGTGTTCAGTTCGGTGCGCGTCGCGCGCGGTGCGAGGTATGCGACGCGCGTACCGCCGTCACCGAGTTCGCGGCGCAGTGCCTCGGAGAATCCGCGCAAGCCGAACTTGCTGGCGCAATAGCTGCTGAACCCGGGATAGCCGATGCTGCCGAACGTCGAGCCGATGTTGATGATGCACGATTCGCTCTTGTCGAGCAGCGGCAGGAGTTCCAGCGTCAGCAGCATGGGCCCGAGCAGGTTCACGCCGACGAGGCGCCGGATCGAATCGGCCGTCTGGTCCTCGAAGAGTCCGAAGTCGCCCACGCCGGCGGCGTTGATCAGCAGACTGACTTCCGCGTCGCGGCAGGCCTCGACGACGCGACGGCGTCCACTGTCGTCGCCGATGTCGGCCGGCACGACGCGGTGACCGTCGGTCGCGAGCGTGTCGGCGAGTTCCGTCAGGCGTTGCACGTTGCGTGCGACGAGGACCAGCCGTGCGCCCTCGGCATCCAGTCGCTTCGCGATCGCACGGCCGATGCCGCCGCTAGCGCCAGTGAGTACCACGGTCCTGCGGCGGATATCCATTGCGACGTCAGGCCGCCATCGCGACGACGGGTGTGAGCGTGCGGAAGATGTCGGCATAGAGCCGGTAGAACATCGTCGCGCTGTGGACGATGCGGTCCTGCTCGGCGCGGTCCTCGATCCGGTTCATCAGCTTCTCGAAGAACGCGCAGTGCGCCACGTCGAGTGCGCCGTGCGAGCGCAGATAACGGAATGCCCGCTCCGGGAGCCCCAGCGCGTCGCGAATCGCATCGGCCGCGGCGTCCGCGGTGCTCATGCTGGTGCCCTCCAGTACGTGGACCATGCCGAAGAAACCGATGGGGTCGCCGCGCTGGACCGTGTCCCAGGCGTAGGCGACCATCAGCTCGGTCGCCGGGCTCGGCCGCGAGGCGCGCGCCGCATCCCGGACGTACCCGCAGGCCGCGATGTCGTCGAGGATCCATTCCTGGTGGCCCATCTCTTCCCCGATGTATTCGGCGACGGCCTCCCGCAGCCACTCCCTGTCTTCGGACAGCCGTGCGCCGACCGCCATCAACAGCGGTACCGTGTGTTTGACGTGGTGATACGCCTGCGTGAGGAACGCGACGTAATCGGCGAGCGTGACGTCCCCGGCGAAGCAACGCCGGATGATCGGGGAACCGAGCAGGTACTCGCGTCCTTCCCGGGTATCGGATCGAAGTCGTTCCATGAATGTCACAGGTTGCCGGCCTCCGGCTGGCGCTCGTACAGCGGTTCGATCAGGCCGCGGTGGCGGCGCTCGATCTCGGCCCGGCGCGGCCTGCCGTTGTCCGTCAGCAGGCCGTTCGCCGCCGACAAAGGCTCCGGCAGCCGGCGCCAGTCGACCACGCACGCGTAGTCCGGCAGGCGCCGGTTCGCGGCACGGATGCAGG
>JBAUVS010000315.1:0-1920 GCA_049583345.1 Woeseiaceae bacterium | reverse complement strand
CGTGGCTTGCGCCATCGCTGCGACGACTCCGTCGACGATGAGCCGTCCGACCCACGCGACCGCGGCCGGCAGGATGCCCGCGGCCAGGGTCAGCACCGCGAGCAGCAGCGTCAGCGGCCGGCTCGTCGTCCACACGAGCTGGATTGCCCGATGCGTATAGCCGAAAACGCCGAGCGCGCGCCGAAACAGGCTCGCTTCGGCGTCCCTGGCTTCCTTATCTGCGTTGTTCGCCATCGATTCCGATCGTCGATTCCCGGGGAAACCTGCGTCATCGCCACGCGTGCTGGCGTGACGGGTCTGGCTGATATCAGTGCAACAGCTTGAAAATACAAGGCGAGTTGCACACCATTGTGACTCGGCTCGTGGCCGGGTCTACAGAATGAACCATAAAACCACGCGATGGGTATACGCCGGCCTGATCGCGCTTGCGGGACTGGCGGCCTCGCTGGCCGCACCGGCGGCGGAAGAAGGCAAGTGGATACCGCTCTTCGACGGCAAGACCCTCGACGGCTGGGTGCCGAAAATCCGCGGCTACGCGCTGGGCGAGAACTTCGCCGACACGTTCCGGGTCGAGGACGGCACGATCACGGTCTCCTTCGACGGCTACGACGACTTCGGCGGCCGTTTCGGACACCTCTTCTATAAGAAGCCGTACTCGCGCTATCGGCTCCGGTTCGAATACCGGATCTACGGCGAGCCGGCGCGGGGAATTCCGGACTGGGCCTTTCGCAACAGCGGCGTGATGATCCACTCGCCGTGCCCGGAGTCGATGCCGCGGGACCAGGACTTCCCGATCTCGCTCGAGTTCCAGTTGCTCGGCGGGCGCGGCGACGGCAAGCCGCGGCCGACGGGGAACCTGTGCACGCCCGGCAGCAATGTCGTGTATGCCGGGCATTTCGAGGAAGCGCACTGCATCGATTCGACGGCGCCGACCTTCGACGGCACCGAGTGGATCAAGGCCGAAATCCTAGTGCTCGGCGACGAGAAGATCGTGCACTACATCAATGCCAAGGAGGTCCTCGAGTACGAGCACCCGACCTACGGAGGGGGTGGCGTATCGGGCCAGGGCGCAACGCTGTTTCGCGACGGGGAACCCATGACGGGCGGCTACATATCGTTGCAGGCCGAGGGTCATCCGGTTCAGTTCCGCAATATCGAGCTCATGAATCTGGACGGAACTCGCTGAGGCGGGCGCCGGGATGAAGCGAAAAGGGACCCGGCGGCGTGCGACCCTCAGGCCGGCAGCCGCCCTGACCAGGCGAGATAGAGGTCTGGCCAGAGGCCGGTGCTTGTGCCGGCGACTCCAACGCCGAAGGCATGACCGCCTTCCTGAAGGAAATGTGCCTCTGAGGGTATCTGCGCTTTGCGCACTGCGTCAAACATCAGCAAGCTGTTTTCGACGGGTACGGCCGGATCGTCGACGGCGTGTACGAGAAACACCGGCGGCGTAGTCTCTGTAACGTGACGGTCCGGGCTGCGTCGCAGGATGTCCGCTTCCGGCGGCGATTCCCCGAGCAGGGCGTCTCGCGAAGCGCCATGCGTCCACCGCTTGTCCATGGTAATCACCGGATATATGAGCGCCGCGGAATGCGGCTTGGCCGATATTTCGTCGATATCGTCACGAGCCCGGTAGACGTGTTCGCCGTAGCCTGTTGTCAGAGTAGCGGCCAGATGGCCGCCCGCAGAGAACCCGACAATCGCTAGCGATTCGCCGTCGATCTCGAAGTTCCTGGCACTATGCCTGATCTTCCTCATTGCCCGTTGCGCATCCTGCAGCGGCACGTCGGCCCGATTTGCCCAGCCCTCGTCGGGAAGCCGATACGTCAGCACGAATACCGTGAAGCCGTGCGGGCAAAATGTTTCCGCGACTGCGATGCCCTCGTTTGCCACCGACACGAATTCGTATGCGCCGCCCGGGAT
>JBAUVS010000314.1:0-3056 GCA_049583345.1 Woeseiaceae bacterium | reverse complement strand
GCGCTCCTGCGCGGCACGACGACCACGCCGTCGTCGTCGGCGACGACGACGTCGCCCGGCCGCACCGCGGCACCCGCGCAGACGACCGGCACGTTGACGCAGCCGAGGGTCGCCTTGACCGTGCCCTTCGCGGAGATCGCCCGTGACCACACCGGGAACCCCATCGCGGTGAGATCGCGCACGTCGCGCACGCCGGCGTCGATGACGAGGCCGTTGACACCGTGCGCCATCGCCGAGTGCGCGAGCAGGTCGCCGAACATGCCGTCGGTATTGTCCGTCGTCACGGCGACGACGAGGATGTCGCCGGGTTGCACCAGTTCCATCGCGACGTGCAGCATCCAGTTGTCCCCCGGCTGCGCGAGCACCGTCACGGCGCTGCCCGCGATGCATGCCCCGGGATAGATCGGCCGCAGGTAGGGTTTCATCAGGCCGCTGCGGCCCTGTGCCTCGTGCACCGTCGCGACGCCCTGCTCCTGCAGCGCGGCGACGGTTTCGGCCGCGGCGCGTTCGATGTTCCTGATTGCAACCGTTCGCATGGAATCCCTAGATAAACGCGTCGTTCACGAGCGGGAAAATCCGCTGATACGCTTCGCCGTAAGTCATCTGGCGCCCCGAGTTGCGCTTGCCCTGCACGCCGCGCTGCAGTGCGACGCGCGTGTAATACTCCCAGAGGTGCTCCTGTCCCGCCATCGCCTGGATCGCCTCGAATTTCCTGTCCCAGACCGACGTGATGTCGAGGATCACCTGCGGCTTCCAGCCACACTGCTCCGGCTGGTGCGGCTCGAACAGGAATACGCCGGGCGCGCCGAGGACCTTCTGGCCGGGGTTGTGCCCCCAGGCCTGCGCGATGATACGCGCCTCCTGCGCGACATGGGTCGCCAGCGGGTGATCGAAGTTGTAAGGGTCGTGCAGCGAATGCGAGAGCACGAACTCGGGATGATATTCGCGGTAGATGTCGACGAGCTTGTACAGCGCCTCGTCCGGCACGCGCATCGGGTAGTCGCCGAGATCGAAGAATACCGGCTCGCCGCCGAGGATCTCCGCGGCCGCTTCGGCTTCGGCCCGACGTTCGGCCTTGACCTTCTCTAGCGTATAGCCCTCCTGCTTCCAGAGCTTCGCCGACTCACCGCGTTCGCCGTAGGACAGGCACACGATAATGACCTTGTAGCCGCGCCCGGCGTACAACGCGATCGCACCGCCGGCCCGCCACACGAAGTCCGCCGAGTGGGCGCTGACCACCAGTGCCGTTTTGGATTGCTGCGTCATCCCGCTTCCTTCTGACGTTGTTCCTGACTCGTGGCCGGAAAACCGAACAGGCGCTCTGGATTGTCGACCAGGATCTGCCGCTGAATCGCCGCATCGGGCGTCATCAGCGGAACCAGGTCGACCAGGTCGCCGTCGTTCGGCATGTGCTTCGCGATATTCGGGTGGGGCCAGTCCGTGCCCCACACGACGCGGTCCGGCGCGACCCCGATCAGTTCCCGCGCGAACGGCACGGCGTCGGTGAATGGCGGCCCGGCGGCCGAGATACGCTCGGATCCGGACACCTTGACCCACAGCTTGTCGCAGTCGCCGAACTTGCGCAAAAGCAGTCGGAACGGCTCCTGCCCGACGCCATCGGCGACCGGCACGCGCGCCATGTGATCCAGCACGACCGGCAGCGGCGAGTCGTCGATGACGTGCTCGTATTCGAGCAGATCGCGCGCATCGAAATGCAGCTCGACGTGCCACGGAAGATGCTCGACGCGCCGGACGATCCGCCACATCCGGTCGAGGTCGGGAGCGCCGCCGAGATGCTTCACGAAATTGAAGCGTACGCCCCGCACCCCGCCCTCGTGCAGCGCCTCGAAATCATCGTCCGTGAACTCGTCCGACGCATTGCACACGCCGCGATAACGCCCGCCGCTCGAGGCGATCGCATCCAGCATCGCCGTGTTGTCCGTGCCGTGGCAACTCGCCTGCACGATCACGGCGCGCTGCACGCCCAGGATTTCGTGCAACGCCGCCAGGCGTTCTTTCGGCGCGTCCGGCGGCGTGTACTTGCGTGTCGGTGCATAGGGGAACACGTGAGCCGGGCCGAAGACATGGCAATGGGAATCGCAGGCGCCGGCCGGCAAAACGAAATCGGGCCGGCGCGTATCCGGATCGGGCGGCATGCAGCTACGCATTGACCGCCTCCCGGCGCTTACCGGCCGTCCTGCGTCCATCCCATACCGACTTCGGGACGTACACCTCTCCGGCAAACAGTATGCGCGCCGTCCGGATGACACCGGCACGCAGGACGTCTGTTGTGCCGCCTTCCGATGCCGTCAGCAGGCGAACCTGCAACGCGCCGGCGGGATGTTCGACGTCCATCAGCTTCTCGTCCCCACCCGGCACCACCGCAAACCCGGCTGCCACCGATTCCGGCAGTATGCACGCCGTCGCGACGGTCACCGCGCCGAGCACGCCGATCGACTTGTGACACGCATGCGGGATGAACGTGCGCGTATTCACGACACCGCCCCGGCGTGGCGGCGACACGAGCGCCATCTTGGGCACGGACTTCGCCGCAACGTCGCCGAGGTTCATCGCCCGCCCCGCCTCGAGCCTGATGGACTCGATCCGCTGTCTGAGCGCCGCGTTCGCGTCCAGTTCCTCGGGCGACTCGTCGCCGCGGATACCGAGGTCGGAAGCACGCAGCACGACGACCGGCATGCCGTTGTCGATGCACGTCGCCTCGACGCCGTCGAACCTGTCGACGGCATGGCCCGTCGGCAACAACGCACCGCAGCTCGAGCCGGCGAGGTCGAAGTAATCGCAGAGGACCGGCGCCGCGGTCCCCGGCACGCCGTCGATGCTCGCAGAACCTTCGTATTCGACACTGCCGCCGGGCGTCTGCACGGTGAGCTCGCACACGGTCTCGGTGTTCGCCATGAAGACACGGACCGCCGTCTCGCCCTTTGCCGCCGCCACGAGTCCCTTCTCGATCGCATACGGCCCGACGCCGCTCAGGATGTTGCCGCAGTTCTGCACACTGCTGACGAAACCTTCGGTCGGACTCACCTGCAGGAACA
>JBAUVS010000313.1:0-10504 GCA_049583345.1 Woeseiaceae bacterium | reverse complement strand
ATCATCAGCGTGGCGCGTGAGTACCTGGGCGTGAGCCACGAGGCCGAGGTCCGCGACGAAGTGCAACGCATACCCGAACGCCTGCAGGCGATCTTCGCGGAGGCGAAAGGCTCGGGCAGGCCCACCGATGCGGTGGCGGACGATCTCGCGCGCCGTATCGTGTCGGGTGACGACCGTCCGCCTCCGTCCAGCAGGAAACCGAAACGGCGTATCGCATGAACAAGAAATCCCGATTGCACATTCCGAGACCCAGCGCCCGCCCGGGCGACAAACCCGATTTCAGCTACCTGGAACTGTCCCCTGCCGGGAGCGTCGACAGGCCGCCGATCGACGCGCGGACACGGGACATCGAGTACCTGAGCTCGGATCTCGTGCGCGTGCTGGACGACGACCACGAGGCGAAAGGCCCCTGGCATCCCGATCTCGACCCGGGCAAGTTGCAGATCGCGCTGCGCTGGATGCTGCTGAATCGCGTCTTCGACAGGCGCATGTGGCAGATCCAGCGGCAGGGCCGCATCTCCTTCTATATGGAAGCGCTCGGCGAGGAGGCGGTGTCGATCGCACAGGGCATGGCGCTCCGGCCCGGCGACATGTGCTTCCCCTCCTACCGTAACCAGGGGCTCTACATGTACCGCGGCGTGAAGCTCGTCGACATGATGTGCCAGTGCCTGTCCAACACCCGCGACATGTGCAAGGGCCGGCAATTGCCGATCATGTATCACAGCGCCGAAGCGAACGTGTTCTCGATCTCCGGCAACCTGGCGACCCAGTACCCGCACGCCGTGGGCTGGGCGATGGCCTCCGCCATCAAGGGCGAAGACCACATCGCCGCATCCTGGGTCGGGGACGGCGCCACGGCGGAAGCCGACTTCTATTACGCGATGACCTTCGCGGCCGTCTACCAGGCGCCGGTCATACTCAACATCGTCAACAATCAGTGGGCGATCTCCACCTTCCAGGGATTCGCGGGCGGCGAGCGTCGTGCCTTCGCCGCCCGCGGCCTCGGGCTGGGCATACCCGGCATCCGGGTCGACGGTAATGACCTGCTGGCGGTGTACGCGACGACCCTGTGGGCGGCCGAACGCGCGCGCCGCGGCGGCGGCCCGACCCTGATCGAGCTCGTGACCTATCGCGGCGGCGCGCACTCGACCTCCGACGATCCGTCCAAGTACCGGCCCAAGGACGAGTGGGCGGCTTTCCCGCTCGGCGATCCGATCGAACGGCTCAAGCAGCACCTGATCCACGAGGGACACTGGTCCGAAGAACAGCACCAGCAACTCGAGAAGGAACTCCAGGACGAGGTCATGGCCGCCTGGAAGGAGGCCCAGAAGTACGGCACGATGACCGAGGGGCCGTTCCTCGATCCGGGCACGATGTTCGACGACGTGTTCGCCGTCACGCCGCCGAACCTGGAGTCTCAGCGCCGGCGCATGCTCGAGGTCGAGGAGATGAACGGCGGGGAGACTACCTGATGGCCCGCATGACCATGATCGAGGCGATCCGTTCGGCGCTGGATGTCGTGATGGACCGCGACCCGAGCGTCATCGTGCTCGGCGAAGACGTGGGCTATTTCGGCGGCGTGTTCCGCTGCACCGACGGCCTGCAGCGTAAATACGGAGAACACCGTGTCATCGATGCGCCGATCGCCGAAGGCGGAATCGTCGGTGCCGCGATCGGCATGGGCGTCAACGGACTGCGCCCGGTCGCGGAGATCCAGTTCGCAGACTACATCTATCCGAGCTTCGACCAGATCGTGAGCGAGCTCGCCCGCCTGCGTTACCGGACCTGCGGAGAATTCTCCTCGCCGGTCACGATCCGCACGCCCTGCGGCGGCGGCATCCGCGGCGGCCAGACCCATTCGCAGAGCCCGGAGGCGATCTTCGCGCACGTCAGCGGCATCCGGACGGTCATGCCGTCGAATCCCTACGACGCCAAGGGCTTGTTGATCAGCGCGATCGAATCGGACGATCCCGTGCTGTTCTTCGAGCCGAAGCGCATCTACAACGGGCCGTTCGACGGCGACCCCGACAAGCCCGCCGTCGGCTGGACTTCGCATCCGAAGGGCGAGGTCCCGACCGGACACTACACCGTGCCGCTCGGCAAGGCGGAGGTCGTGCAGGAGGGCGAGGAACTCACCATCGTTACCTATGGCACGCTCGTGCACGTCGCGGTGGCGGCGGCCGAGGCGACCGGCGTCGACGCGGAGATCGTCGACGTGCGCAGCCTCTTCCCGCTGGATATCGATACGCTGGCGCGATCGGTCAACAAGACCGGCCGCTGCATGATCGCGCACGAAGCCACGCGCTTCTGCGGCTACGGCGCCGAACTCGCCGCGCGCATACAGAAAGAGTGTTTCTGGAATCTCGAGGCGCCCATAGGACGTATCGCGGGCTGGGACACGCCGTATCCGCACGCCTTCGAGTGGCAGTACTTTCCGGGCAAGAAGCGCCTGAGCGCCGGGATCCGGAGCATGATGGGGGTCGAATGAGCGAATACATCTTCAAGTTGCCGGACCTAGGCGAAGGCACGGTCGAATCCGAGATAGGTGAATGGTTCGTGAAGGTGGGTGACGACGTGGCCGAGGAGGATGTCGTCGGCACCATGATGACCGACAAGGCCGCCGTCGAAGTCTCGTCGCCGGTCTCGGGCCGGGTCGTCAGGCTGGCCGGCGAGCCCGGCGACATCGTGGCAGTCGGCATGCCGCTGATCGTGTTCGAGACCAACGGCGCCGCGGCGGCGCCCGAGGCGACCCCGACCCAGGCGATGATGGCGGCGGATACAGAGGGGCCCGGGGAAGGTCGTGCCAGGGACGCGGCGACAAGCGCCGCTCACGCAGCTCCGGAAGAGCCGCCGCGGCGCGTCATGACGTCGCCCGCCGTACGCCGCCGCGCCAGGGAGGCCGGTATCGACCTCACCGAGATCCCGGGTAGCGGGCCGGGGGGGCGAGTTACCCGCTCCGATTTCGAGAATTTCGCGGCGGCCGGCGCGGGCACAAGCCGGCAAGCGGTCGCGGCCAAAGCGGCACCCACGGCGGCCGGAGAGACCCGCGAGATCAAGGTCATCGGGCTGCGCCGCATGATCGCCGAACGCATGGCCACGGCCACCCGTGAGATCCCGCACTTCACCTACGTCGAGGAAGTCGACGTCACCGAGCTCGAAGCCCTGCGCGGACACCTGAACGAGCGGGCCGGCGATACCGCCGGACGGCTGACGCTGTTGCCGTTCCTCGGCCTGGCATTGGTGCGCGCACTCGCGGAATTCCCGCAATGCAACGCGACCTATGACAAGGACCGCAACGTGATACTGCAACACGCCGCCGTCCATCTCGGGGTCGCGACGCAGACGAAGGACGGCCTCAAGGTCCCCGTCGTGCGCGACGCACAGGCGCGGACGCTCGCCGATCTTGCGGCCGAGATCCGCCGCGTCAGCGAGGCGGCGCGTGACAATTCGATCGGCAAGGAAGAGCTCAGCGGTTCGACGATAACCATCACGAGTCTCGGCAGGCTGGGCGGCATCGTCTCGACGCCCGTGATCAACATGCCGGAAGTCGGCATCATCGGCGTCAATCGGGCCGTCCTGCGCCCCGTCGTCATCGATGCCCAGGTCACGGTACGGCTGATGATGAATCTGTCGTCGTCTTTCGATCACCGCTTCGTCGATGGCTATGACGCCGCCGCGATGATCCAGCGGATCAGGGAGCTCCTCGAACATCCGGCGACGATTTTTCTGCCGCGCTAGCTCGCTTCTTTAGGAACACCTGCACCGGGCACAGGGAATCCAGCCTGAGTTCCGGCGCAGCCTTCAAACCGAGGAAATCATAGCGGGCCTTCAGCTTCGCTTCGTCGGGTACCGTGTACAGGCCCGGATGCTCCCAGTAATTTGGGCACTGTTCGATGAGCCGCTCGTACATCGGCTTGTAGAGCAATGCGTCGAAGTGGCTGACGTTGAGCGCCTCGTCCCAATAGGCATTCACGTGATCCGCCCAGTCGAACGGCCGCTGGATGACCCAGTGGTCCCCCTGCCAGCGCAGGATCGCGGGCTTGCCGGGGACGATGCCGTCCTCGAACAGGCTGCGGTAGAAACGGTGCCCTTCGTAGTTCGCGACCAGATCGGCATTGGAGTAGTTGCCCGTCGTCATGCTGCCGAAGATCGCGCGCTCCGTATAGGCCGAACGCTCGGCCGCACGGGCCTCCGAACCGTAGCGGAGGAAACGCCGGTAGAACTTGCGTCCCTGCGAGAAGAAATGCCCGATCTTGTCCGTGCCGATCAGCTGGCCGTTGACGCGGATGGTATCGCCGATGCCGAACACGGCGATGAAGCGACTGTCCCAGAACGGGATTCCGGAGTAGATGCTGTGGTAGCGCGGCGTATCGAGCTTGGCGACGTCCGGTGATTTCATCGCCCAGCGTTCGAGCTTGTCCACCCAGAAGTGACCGCCGAGCCGGTTGTAGATGGCGTCGACGAACGCCATCTCGTCATGACCCTTGTCCCATCGGGCGACGATGTCCTCGATGGCGTCGTTCACCTTCCGGTTCAGTACCGCGGTCGAATCCGCGATCGGTTCGTCACGGTTCGAATACTGATCCGTCTCGTAGCCGCGCACCCCGATCGGCCAGGCGGCGGCCGCGAGCAACAGTATCGTCAGGCAGATGCCACGGGCATGCTCATTCGAATCGGTACGTGAAATTCGCAAGCACTGTTTCCCGGTCACCGCCACCGACTTCCACCGTCGCTTCCCAGCTGTCGGAGAACATCATGTGCGTCCCGACGCTCGGATTGAAGCTCTTTTCTTGCGACAGTTGCACCGCGAAGTCGATCGGCGTCGGTCCACCGGGTACGAACGGGCCGAGATCGAGGACGATCGTGCCGCTGTGTTTCTCCTCGGCATCGATAAAATAGCCGCCGACCCAGAACTCCATGTTGTCGCCGTTGCGCAGACCGAACCTGGGCTGCAAGGTTCTCACGTCGACCGAGGAATCGTAGTCTCCGGACAGGTTGGTCGTGACCCACGTGCCCGTGAGCGACGCGAACCATCTGTCACCGCCGGCCGCGAGCACGAGCCCGCCGCCCGTCACGTCGCCACGATACTTGACGGACAGGGTCTCGACGCTCGGAGGCAGGGGCAGGCCGAGACCGCTCAGATCGACCCTGGTGTTGCCGTCGATCTTGCCGTAGATCGCGAACACATCCAGAAACGGGAACAGCCAGACATCAGCCTTGAGATCGAGGTACCGCACGTCATTGTCGACGCCGATGTCCTCGCCTCCGGAGATCGGCAATACCGGCGGCGAGATCGTCAGGCTGTCAATCTGATACGGCTGGCGCATATAGAAGTAGTCGACGCCGAAACCGAACTTGCGCGGCAGCTTTGCGTCGCCCGCGAGGCTGTTGCCGAACAATGCGTCCGCATGTCCCGCGACGGGCAGCGCCAGGATGGCGACCAATACGAACCGTACGATGTTCATGCGATACCCCCCACAGACCGCACTCGGGAGTCGTCAGTTTAGCACGCCGTAACCAGGTAATCGTTGATCAGATTCTCGACGAGTTCCTGCTTGCCGCTGACCTGGGCCGGCTCTCCCCCGGCGGCGGCGATGTCACGCAGGGCAGTCAGGTCGAGCTCGCCGTCCTCGAAACGTTTACCGTCGCCGCTGTCGAAACTCCGGTACCGTGCGAAGCGCAGTTCGTCCATCCTCGGGTCGGCCAGCACGCGTTCGGCGACCAGCAGCCCCCTGGCAAACGAGTCCATGCCGCCGATGTGGGCGATGAAGAGATCCTCGAGATCGGTGGACTCGCGGCGCACCTTGGCGTCGAAATTCAGACCGCCCGACTTCAGCCCGCCGTCCTCGAGCACGACCATCATCGCCTGCACGCAGTCGTAGAGGTCCAGCGGGAACTGATCGGTATCCCAGCCGTTCTGCGGGTCGCCACGGTTCGCGTCGATGGAACCGAGCAGGCCGGCGTCGGTACACATGCGCAGGTCGTGCGCGAACGAGTGTCCGGCCAGGGTTGCGTGATTGGCCTCGACGTTGACCTTGAAGTCGCCGGCAAGGCCATGGTGCCTGAGGAATCCGATGACGGTCTGCGCGTCGAAGTCGTACTGGTGCTTCATCGGCTCCATCGGCTTCGGTTCGATCAGGAACGTGCCCTTGAACCCGATGGATCTGCCGTAGTCGCGCGCCTTTTCGAGGAACATTGCGAAATGCTCGAGCTCACGCTTCGTATCCGTGTTCTGCAGGCAGGCATAGCCCTCGCGCCCGCCCCAGAACACGTAGTTCGCACCGCCGAGCTCGACGGTCGCTTCGAGCGCCGCCTTGACCTGCGCGGCAGCGTAGGTAAGTACCGCGAAATCCGGGTTCGTCGACGCACCGTTCATGAACCGCGGGTTGGAGAACAGATTCGCCGTCCCCCACAGCAGTTTCATGCCCGTCGCTGCCTGGCGTTCCCTGGCGAGCGCCACCATCGTCTGCAGGTTCTTCTCGGACTCGGCGACGCTGCTCCCCTCCGAAGCAAGGTCGAAGTCGTGAAAACACCAGAACGGCACGTTCAGCTTGGTGAAGAACTCGAATGCGGCATCGACACGGTCGCGCGAGCGCTCCATGGGCGTGCTCTTCTGCGCCCACGGCTGAATCCGGGTGCCGGGCCCGAAGGGATCGGCGCCCGTCGCACAGAACGTATGCCAGTAGCAAACCGCAAAACGCAGGTGCTCTTCCATCGACTTGCCCGCGACGATGCGGCCCGGATCGTAGGTCTTGAACGCGAGCGGATTGTCCGACCCGGGCCCCTCGAATCCGATCCTGCCGATGCCGGGGAAATACTCCGTCTCACCGACGAATACGGTACGATTCATTTGTTACTCCTCCCTACCTTGATTCACGCATACAGACCTGCGGCCGCATCAACGGCGCGCTGGTAATCGCGGTATGCGTCATTGTAAAAACGGACTGCCGTGGCATCGGGCTCACAACAGCGACTCTCGTCCCTGCTCGTGTGTGCGTCAACGAGCGCGCCGATGTCGGCAATCCCGGATCCCGACTCGGCGAGCTGAAGGGCCTGCAGTGCGGCCCCGAAGGCGGCGCCTTCGTCCTGCTCCAACACGACCACCGGCGTGGCACAGATGTCGGCCACGACCTGCCGCCACGTTGCACTCTTCGCGCCGCCGCCGGTAACGACGATGGCGCGGGCTTCAACGCCGAGATTCGCGAGTTCGTCGATGCCGAACTTCAGCGCGAAAGTCGCACCCTCCACCGCCGAGCGCAGGAGATTTCGTGGCGTCGTGTTGTGGCCGCTCAGGCCGACGATGCAGCCGCGCGCATTCGGCAGGTTCGGCGTGCGCTCGCCGTTGAAGAACGGTAGCGTGAGCACGCCTTCCGCGCCTCGCGGCGCGGCCGAAATCTGTCGTTCGAAGGCGTCGATGTCGGCGCCGAGCAGGCGGCGCATCAGTTCGGTCGTCACCGTGCAGTTCATGGTGCACAGGAGCGGCAGCCAGCCGCCCGTCGACGAGCAGAATGCCGCGATATTGCCGCGCGGGTCGATCACCGGGGTGTCCGAACAGGCGTACACGGTACCCGACGTGCCGAGGCTCATCGTCATGTTGCCCTGCCGCACGTTGCCCGTCCCGATCGCGCCCATCATGTTGTCGCCGCCGCCGATAGCGACCGGGATGCCGTGCGGCACGCCGAGTTCGTCGGCCGCGGCCTGCCTGAGTTCGCCGACCGCTTCGTTCGCCGTGCGCAGCCCGGGCAGGCAGGCGTGAAGGTCGCGATCCGGATCGATGGCCCGCAGCATCGCGGACGACCAGACACGCTCGCGGATGTCGAGGAAACCGGTACCCGACGCGTCGCCCATCTCCATGCAGCGTTCGCCGGTCAGGTAGAGGTTCACGTAGTCGTGCGGCAGCAATATGCCATCCATCCTGGCATACAGCTTCGGACGCGCCTTCTTGAGCCAGCGGACCTTGGACGCAGTGTAGCCGGCGAGGATGGGGTTGCCGACCTCCGCGATACACGCCTCGCGACCGCCGAAGGCCGCCATGATCTCGTCGCACTCGGCCTCGGTCGAGGTGTCGCACCAGAGCTTGACCGGGGCCAGTACCTCGTCGGAATCGTCGATGGCGACGAAGCCGTGCTGCTGGCCCGAGACGGCGACGGCACGCGCCGTGGCCCGGATGTCCGGGTCGACCTTCGCCATGGCCTCGCGCAGCGCGCCCAGCCACCAGTGCGATTGCTGTTCCGCGACACCGCCCTCTGCCTGGTAGAGATCCAGGGCCGCACTTGCCGTGGCCGCGATCCGGCGAGCGCCGAAATCGTACGAGACCACCTTCAGGGCCTGGGTCCCCAGGTCGATGCCGATCACCGTGTCCATCGTGTTCTTATTCTATGGCAGCCCTGGATGCACACCGAGTTGGCGGATCCGATGTAAACGTTTACACTAATACCGCATTCCGTGGAGAGCTGCAAATAACAAACGCGGACGGCCGGACAACCGTCATATTATGGGGCCGCCGCCGCCACCGGACCTGGGATCGCCGTGAGCAACGTCTCCATCAAGCAGGTTGCCAAGCTCGCGGGCGTGTCGATCGCCACCGTGTCCCGGTGCCTGAACAGCCCCGAAAAAGTCACGGCCAGGACGCGCTCGAAGGTCGAACGCGCCATTTCGAAGACGGGCTACACGCCGAACGAGATCGCACGCACTTTCCGGCGCGGACGCAGCAACATGATCATGGTCGTGCTGCCCTCGATCGGCGACCCCTTCTTCACCGAGGTCATGATGGGCATTCGCGAGGCCGCGAAGCGTACGGGCTTTTCGCTGCTGATCGACGAGACGGCGGGCAACACGATCACGGCCGACGAGATCGGCGCGATGGTCGTGTCCAAGCAGGCCGAGGGGATCATCCTGCTCGCCAGCCTGTCACCCTTCGGCACCGAGGTCGTATCCACGACCAGCCGGCAAGCGCTGCCGATCGTCATCGGTTGCGAGACCGTGTCGCAGGAGCTGGCGCAGTTCCCGGCAGTCCGCATCGACAATGCAGCGGCGGCGGCGGATGCGGCGAATTACCTGATCCAGCACGGCCACCGCCGCATCGGCATGGTCTCCGGGCATGTCTCGTCCCTGCTGACCCGCGACCGCGAGGCAGGCTACCGCCGTGCGATGGCCGACGCCGGACTGACCATCGAAGATGGCTGGATCGTCTATGGCCGGCTCACCGTCGACGGCGCCTGCGAAGTCACGCGGGCATTACTCGGGCACGCCACACCGCCGACGGCGATCTTTTGTGCCAACGACCTGATGGCGATCGGCTGCATGCACGAGATCCGGCGCGCGGGCCTTTCGATCCCGAAGGACGTGTCTGTCATCGGCTTCGATGACATCGTCCTGGCGAGCGTGCTCGATCCGCCGCTGACGACCATCCGCCAGCCTGCCCGGGAAATCGGCCGGCGCGTCATGTACCGCCTGTGCCGCGAGATCGAGCACGGCCGGCATGGCGATGGCCATCCCGAGATCGTGCCGCACGAGTTGGTCGTGCGTGCGTCGGTGGCGGCGCCGCCGGTCAGAGGACGCCGCGGCGGGCGAGGTTCCGCATGAGCGCGGCTATACCGAAATCCCAGGGCCCGATACGGTCGCAATACGACACCTCGTTCTCCAGCATGCCGATGTGATCCGAACTGATGCGCACGACATCCCCCGGCTTGTGGGTGAAACCCATGCCGGCTTCGCCGCGATCCTGCGTCGGTGCGAACAGGGTGCCGGTGAACAACACGAGGCCGTCGGGATACTGATGCGATTCGTTGATCGTCTGCGCGACGAGGTCCGCCACGTCGCGGCTGATCTCGCTCATCCGGCTCTTGTCCGACAGCCTGAACCCGTCTTGCGCACCGACGATCTCCAGGCGTATCTCCTCGGCGCGCACATCGTCGAGCGTAAAGCTCTCGTCGAGCAGGCGTATGAATGGGCCGATGCTGCAGGCCGCGTTGTTGTCCTTGGCCCGGCCGAGCAACAGGGCGCTGCGGCCCTCGAGGTCGCGCAGATTGACGTCGTTGCCCAGCGTCGCCCCGACGATGTTCCCTGCCGGGTCGACGACGAGCACCAGTTCCGGTTCAGGATTGTTCCATTCCGAGACGGGGTTGATGCCTACGGCCTGGCCGAGTCCCACGGCGGACAGCGGCTGCGCCTTGGTGAATATTTCGGCGAAGGGCCCGATGCCGACCTCCAGGTACTGCGACCACATGCCCGCCTCCATCAACCTGTCGCGTAACGCCTCGGCTTGTGCGGATCCCGGCACGACATCGCCGAAACCGGCGCCGAGCGTCGTGCCGAGCTGTTGCCGGATCTCGGCGGCGCGGGCCGGCTGACCCGCTGCCCGTTCCTCGATCAGGCGCTCGAGCAGGCTGCAGGCAAACGTCACGCCGCTGCCCTTGATGGCGTGCAGGTCGACAGGAGCGAGCAGCCGGGGCCGCCCCGCGTCCGGGTCGGGACCGACGCTGTTGGCGATGAGATCGGCCAC
>JBAUVS010000312.1:0-4370 GCA_049583345.1 Woeseiaceae bacterium | reverse complement strand
GCTGGATTGCTTCGCTGCGCTCGCAATGACGCAGCGATTTCGAATTGATCAGGGTTCCCCAAGGGAAACTCCGATCAATTCGTCATTGCGAGGAGCGAAGCGACGCGGCAATCCACGGATCTTTGCTTTGATTACTGGATTGCTTCGCTGCGCTCGCAATGACGCAGCGATTTCGAATTGATCAGAGTTCCCCTAGTGTTTGTACGTCTCGACGGCCAGCTCGCTGACGCGTTCACCGACATCGTACGCCGAATGTTGCAGGGAGTTACAGAGGATGACGACCGAGGTCTCGATGTCGGGGAAGCGCTCGTAGTAGGCGGTGAAGCCGACCCAGCTGCCGCCGTGATGGACCGAGCGCTCGCCGAAGCGCTCGTCGACCTCCAGTCCCCATGCATAGTTGACGGGCTTCGGGCCCTCGTCGGTCTGTTCCATCATGCCCGGCAGCGGCGTCTCCATCCGCTCGATCAGCGACTGTTTACCCTGTCCCAGCCTGTTGTGATAGAAGTTCTGGTCCCATTGGATGAAGTCGTCGAGGTTCGTATACACGCCGCCGTCGCCGACCCAGCTCAGGTTGGTCATATAGATCTCCCAGCCGCCGTCGTCCATCTTGCGGTAGCCGTCGGCGCGGTTGATGACGAGCTGGTTGACGTTGTCGTTGAAGCGCGTGGTATCCATGCCCAGCGGGCCGAAGATCTCCGCTTGCGCGAATTCGCGCAGGGATTTGCCGCTGACGCGTTCGACGACCTGACCGAGCAGGTAATAGCCGAGATTCGAGTACTGCCACACCGTGCCCGGCTCGTGCGCCAGGGGGTCCTTTGCCACCAGCCGGTAGAACTCGTCGTTGGTCAGGAAATCCTCGTTGCCGAAGCGGAACATCGTACCGTCGGCCTTGCGGAACACCTCGTCGTCGTAGTCGCCCATGCCGGCGTAGTGATGCAGCATCTGCCGGACGGTCACCTCGTGGCCGTAATCGACCAGGTCCGGCAGGTAGGTGTGCACGTCGGCGTCGAGATCGATTTCGCCGCGCTCGGCGAGGATGGCAATGGCCATGGCGGTGAACTGCTTGCTGACCGAGCCGACGCGGAACACCGTCTTCGCCGTGATCGGGATGCCGTATTCCATGTTGGCAAGGCCGTAGCCGACCTTGTAGGCGTACTTGCCCCGGTGGATGACGCCGACGGCGCAGCCGGGCTCGTCGGCCCGGAAATCCGCGAACACGCGATCGATCGACTGGCTCAGCCGGAGGTCGGCCGATGCGAGCGCGGGCAACAGTGCCAGCAATGCCAGAATTCGTCCACTCGTCATTCGCATGGTTCGGCCTCCGCAGGTGACGGTCGATTCTAGGGAAACTCCGAACAATTGGAAAACGATTCGTCATTGCGAGCGCAGCGAAGCAATCCAGTGTTTGAAATCAACGACCTGTGGATTGCCGCGTCGCTTCGCTCCTCGCAATGACGAATTAGTAAGAGATTCCCTGGCGCGTAAGACACATTGCATGCTTCGGATCCCTTCGGCACGATAGGGCAAGCCCACGGAAACGACGCCGAAAACATGCCCCCGAGATTCCTTGCCCGCCGGATGACAGCCTTTCTTGCCCTCGTCGTCCTCGCGCTTTCCTCGTGTACGCCAAGACCCGGCAACCAGTACGGTTTCAGCGAGGTCTGGATCCCGTTGCCGGACGGCGTGAAGCTGGCGGCCGACATCTACTGGCCGACCGATGCGACGACGAACGGCAAGTACCCCGTGCTGCTCGAATACCTGCCGTACCGCAAGGACGAGTCGCGCGACCGTTGTTACTCTCTGTATTCCTATTTCCAGCAACACGGCTACATCGTCGCGCGCGTCGACATCCGCGGCACCGGCCGCAGCGAAGGCAGGACCATCCCCTACGAGTATTCCGACATCGAGCTCGACGACGGCGAGCAGGTGATCGACTGGCTGTCGAAGCAAGCATGGTCCACCGGCAAGGTCGGCATGTTCGGCATCTCCTGGGGCGGCTTCAATTCCATCCAGATGGCGATGCGCGCACCGAAGCCGTTGAAGGCTTTCGTCTCGCTGATGTCGACCGAGTACCTGTACGAGGAAGACGTGCACTACATGGACGGCATCATGCACACCGACTCGTGGATGATGAGCAACGATCTCTACAACGCCTTGCCCGGCGCACCGGATTACAAGCTCGACGCGGACTGGGAGAAGAACCGCTTCGACCTCGAACCCAGCGTCTACACTTACATGCGCCACCAGCGCGACGGGCCGTTCTGGGACCGGGCCTCCGCGCGCGGCCAGTACGACAAGATCCAGGTGCCCGGCTATTTCATCGGCGGCTGGTTCGACGGCTATCGCAACAGCCTGCCGCGCATGCTCGAGAACATGACGGTGCCGGTCAAGGCGATGGTCGGCCCTTGGGACCACTACTTCCCGCACGACGCCTGGCCGCAGCCGCGCGTCGAATGGCGCCGCGAGGCGGTGCGCTGGTTCGATCACTTTCTGAAGGGCGAGGACACGGGCATCCTCGCCGAGCCGCGGCTCGCGGTGTACGTGCGCGATTACTATCCGCCGGACCCGGCGCTCACGAGCGTGCCCGGCCACTGGCGCTGGGAGGACGGCTGGCCGATCCAACGCACCGACCCGGAGGACTGGTACGCGCAGGGCGATCACGGACTCGCGCGCCAACCGTCGTCCGTCGCCACGCACACCTTGAAATACAAACCGTCGATGGGCCTCGAAGGCGGCGGGCAGACCATGTGGTGGGGCAGCGTGACGCCGGACCAGCAGCCGATGGACGACGACAGCCTGGTCTATGACAGCGAACCGCTGGACGCGCCGCTGGAGATCCTGGGCCGCCCGGACGCGAAGCTCATCGTGTCGGCGGATGCGACCCGCGCCAACTGGGTCGTGCGGCTGTCCGACGTCGCGCCCGACGGCCAGGTGACGCAGGTCACCGGCGCCGCGTTCAACGGCACGCATCGCTTCTCGGCGCGCGAACCGCAAGGCCTCGTGCCGGGCGAGGAATTCCCGCTCGACATACACCTGTATTTCACCTCCTGGGTGTTCCCCAAGGGCCACCGGATCCGGGTCGCCATCAGCAATGCGCAATGGCCGATGTTATGGCCCACGCCGGAGCCGATGACCTCGACGCTCGCGCTCGGCGGCGAGGACGGGGCACATATCGTGCTGCCCGTCATCCCGCCCGGCCCCGAACGCACGCCGGACTTCGCGGACCCGGAGCCCGATCCGGTGCTGCCCGGCTACAAGACCCTGGACCCCGGCAACATCACCGGCTACGCGTCGATCACGAAGATCCAGCACGACCCGCAGACCGGCGAGGCGTTCGGCAAGGCGACGAATACCGGTGCCTACCAGTATCCCTGGGGCGTGGAGCGTTTCGACGAGAAGATCGAGCACCGCACGTCCGACGAGAACCCGGCCGTCACCTCGGTCGTCGGCCGCTACAAGCTGACCGAGGAGTTGAAGGACAGGAAGCTCGAGTTCGAACAGACCGTCGAGTTCCGGAGCGATGCGGACAACTTCCATTTGAAGTTCCACCGCTGGCTGAACGTGAACGGCGAACGCTACAGGGAGAAGACCTGGGACGAGGCCATCCCCCGCGACTTCCAGTAGCGGTACCCGCCTCAGCGTTGCGATTTGACGAAGGTCGCGAGCTCTTCCATCGTGGCGACCCAGATGTCGTCGCGATGCGCCTGCAGGTAATCCAGTAACTGGTTGTGGGCATCGACGCTGACGTTCAGGTCGTGGTCGCCGCCGACGCCGTGGAACAGGTAGACGATGAGTTCCCCATTGGCGAGCGCCTGTTCCGCGAGTGACACGAGGTGATCGCCGCTGTCGCCGTTCGCGCCGTAGGCATTGACGTCGGTGAGGTCGATGTTTTCGAGGGTACTGTAGGTGTCCTGGACACCACGAGCCGCGGGAAACAGCGGCATGATCTCGTGGACGAAGCTTTCGCCGCCGGCCGTCGTGTCGCCGCAGGTATAGGCGAACGTGCGTTCCTTCTTGCCGTCCAGCTCCTCCAGTATGGCATTGGTGAGGACGATCTCGTCGACCATGCGCTGCACGCTGTAGCGCTCGAGGTCGTAATCGGGAGAAACCCAGTCCCGGTCCGGCAGGTCGCCCCGGCACGGGTGGAACAGCGTGTGATTGCCGAGCTCGTGCCCCTCGGCGGCGGCTGCCTGCCAGTCGTGCATGCGGGTTCGGAACGCCTCGCTCGAAAGCGTGACGTAGAAGGTGCCGTGCAGGCCACGCGCGTCCAGCGCCGGGATCACGTTGTCGAGGTGGACGTTCAAGGCGTCGTCGTAGGTCAGCACGACCGCGGCGGTCTTGCCGTGCCACGGCCCGCCGCCCGCGAAAAC
>JBAUVS010000311.1:0-1922 GCA_049583345.1 Woeseiaceae bacterium | reverse complement strand
GAGTGAAGGTTGCTTCTTGCGATTGATGTTTTGAATGTCCGGGCAGCGTTGAACTTCTGTAAGGGGTTCGGTGTATACTACCTATACTAGGATACACAGGGATAGGTCAGTCCGTGGAAAGAACAGCCCCCGACATTCGGATCGTCTCCGCAATTGATCTCAAGCCGGTTGAGTTGGATAAAGGGCTGCCTGGATGGGCACGGCGGTCTAACCCCATCGTCCGGCGACACCTGGGTATGTACTGGAAAACGATCCTGCCGGAAACCAATTTCCTGATGAAGTTGGTGGTCATTCAGGCGGGGATCATCCTGCTGACTGTACCGCTGCCCTTCCTATTTGATCTGGCGCTGCCGACCATCACGGCGGCTATCCTCCTGGTCCCGTTTGCGGCCTATCTCTACTTCCACATGATTCTGTAGATCGCTTACGCCTCGTCGGCAACAGTGGCCGACGAGATACGGAATGACACCTTCAGCCTGCTGATGGTGACGCCGATGCGTTTGAGCGCGATTTTCCTGAGCAAAATTGCGGCGGCCATCTGGCGACAGGTGGACGACCTGGGATTGTTGATTGTGGCAGCGGCGGTGTTGAGTCTGCCGATTCTGGTATCGCAGTATGCGACGATATGGCCGGTGGAGACTTATCCGGTGCTGTCACGTGCGGCGATGGTGATCGGGCTGGTGGTGTCGCTGCTGCGGCTGGCGCTCGAACCCTTTATGATCGGGGCGATTGGCACAGCTTGCGGCGCTGCGCTGCGGGTGCGTTCGTCGGCGGTGATGGCGACCTTGCTGCTGAGTGGTTCGTACTTCCTGCTGTTGAATCTGGCGCGGCTGCTGCCGATGTCGTGGCCGGTGCGCTTCGCGGTGGAATTTGCGCTGCCGGTGGTGCTGCCCCTCATCATCACCTGGGGCGCAATTCAACTGGCGGGCTTTCTGGTTTCGCGGCGGTAAAACGTAGGTCGTCCGCCGTGCGCGTCCCCTCATTCCTCATCTATCGTACAATATAACTCAAATATCCTATGTTGCTGTGCCTCATCTTCGCGTAGGCTAGAGGTATCCAACGTAATTATTGCGTCAGGTACGTAAACTGTAAAAGACGAGTTCACACCATTGGAAGGAAAAAACAATGTATAGACCGCAACGATTACCCCTCATTATCATGGTACTGCTGTTGGCCGCGCTGACGATGACGGTTCAGGCGCAGGGCATTGAGCCAGCGCCGGATGCCACCATCAATCCAAGCGCCAACATAAGCTGGCCGCCGCCGGTGTACGTACTGCGTGGGCAGTTCACGATACGCGGCTCAGCCAATCTGCCCAACATGGTGAGCTATTTCGTCGAATTTCGCCCTTTACCCAACGATCTGACCGCCGTGGACAGCGAGGCGGGATGGACCCCGATTTCGCTGCCAAGTGCGTCTGCCGTGCAGGATGATGTGCTGGCAACCTGGAATACGACGACTGCGACGGATGGTGTATATGAGCTTCGGTTGACAATCAACCTGACGAGCGGCGATCCGGCGACATTCCTGGTTGCTCCGGTCAGGATCGAAAATACACCGCCGCCCTTCGCGGTGACGCCACTTGCACCGACGGTACTGGTGACGCCCACCCTGCCGACTATCGAAACCATTGCGCCAACAGCGGACACAACACCGCGTGTCACGGCGACAGTGGATGCCAATGTCCGCAGCGGCGACAGCACGGTCTATCCGGTGGTCGGCGCATTATTGAACGGCGAGAGCGCCCCGATTGTCGGTGTCAGCAGCTTCGGCACAGGCTGGTACGTCATTCGATTGTCGAATGGCCGCCAGGGCTGGATTTCACCCAACGTCGTCACGCTCTCCGGCGATACCAGCAACCTGCCGAGTATGAATCCGCCACCGCCGCCGACCCCCACCCCCATTCCGGCGACGGCCACCCC
>JBAUVS010000310.1:0-2203 GCA_049583345.1 Woeseiaceae bacterium | reverse complement strand
GCAAATCGCAGAGGCCCCAATATGAACAAGCTCCTTTTCTGCCTCATCGGCATCCTTTCGATATCACTCCCGGCGTATGCCGCCCTCGAGGCGGGCGACGCCGCACCGGCTTTCGAAGCGAAGGCGTCCCTGGACGGTAAGGCCTTCGATTTTTCGCTCGCGGACGCACTCAAACACGGCACCGTGGTCGTCTATTTCTACCCGTCTGCCTACACGGGCGGCTGCAACATCGAGGCGCACGAGTTCTCGGAGCACATGGACCAGTTCAAGGCGGCCGGCGCGAGCGTCATCGGCGTCTCGCTCGACAGCATCGACCGGCTCAACGACTTCTCCGCGGATCCGGACTATTGCGCCGGCAAGCTGGCGGTCGCCTCCGATCCGACGGGCGCGATCGCGAAATCCTACAAGCTCGACGTCCACGGTCCGGTCGAAGGCGCGAAAGACACGCGCGGCATCGAGATCGGTCACGGCTTCGCCGAGCGCGTCACGTTCGTCGTGACGCCGGACGGCAAGATTGCCGAGACGATCGGCGGCGTGGCGCCGGCGGAGAATGTGCAGAAGACGCTCGCCGCGGTGCAGCAGCTTCAGAAGCCGTAGCGAGACCGCAAGGCGGGGACGCCTAGTTCTCGGTCCCGGCGTGGCTGTCGAACCAGCGCACGGCGAGCGCATCGCGCTCTGTCGCCCTGCCCGAGATCGTGTGGCCCTCGCCGCCGAATACGTGCAGTTCGAAGGGTTTGCCGAGTTCGTTCAGGTGCGTGGCGAGTGACAGCGACTGGCTGACCGGGATGCTCTGGTCGTTGCCGCCCTGCATGATCAGCAGGGGCGTATCGATCTTGTCCGCCCACGTCACGGCGGAGCGCCGTCCCAGGACTTCGTCCCTGTTCTCTCTCCAGCCCGGCCAGAGCTGATCGGCGGTATCCGCGTAGCGGTCCGGATAGTCCTTGAGGAGACTCAAGAAGTCGGTCGGCGCGCCGTAAACGGCCGCCGCGCGGGTCGGAAAGCCGTCACGGAGTGCCTGCAGGACCATCATCCCGCCACGCGATTCACCCATCAGGTACAGCCGCTGCGCATCCACGCACGCGAGCTCCTGCGCGAGGTCGGCAATTCGCATCAGGTCGTCGAGATCCTTGCCGCCCATCTCGTCGTGGCCCGGTGCGCCCTCGCTGCCACGATACATGGGCGCCAGGATGACGAATCCGGACTGCGCGAGACGATGAAACGTGGAAAGGTATTCGGGCGCCGCATCGTTGCGCACGTAGCTGCCGCGATTGAAGACGATGGTCTTCATCGCTTCGCCGACATCCCTCGGCCGATACAGGAACGCGACGACGTCGAGCCCGTCGCTCAGGTAAGTGAGCTTTTCGAAGACGAATCGATCGTCGAGCCGGGCTTTGTCGTAGTCGCTCTCGTTGGTATAGCGGTCGATCAGCGGCCTTTCGGACAGGGCGTCGAAACCGGGAACCTCGATTGCCTCGCGGCTGACCAGGATGCTCGTCGTCTCGTCGCCCGACGATGGCTCGGACAAGGCACTCGTGCCGAAGAAAAGCAAAACTGCGAGCGTCAACTGCGGTGCGTGCGCCCATGAACGCGGGTTTGGGATTTTGGTCACCGGGTCACTCCCGCCGCTCGAGCCGATCCAGACGTTCCCGGATCTGCCTGGGCACGAGCGATTGCTTTTCCTCGCTCAATGCAACGAACAGCGTATAGCACATCACGAGCAGGACCGCGCAGAAAGGCAGGCCGGTCGTGATCGCGGCCGTCTGCAGCGCGCTCAGCGCGTTGCCGCCGCCGAGCGTGCCCGCGATGAGCAATACGGCGGCCACGACCCCCTCCATGACGGCCCAGAACAACCGCTGTTGCCATATCGGGTGCGGATCGCCGCCGTTGGTCAGCATGTCCACGACCAGCGAGCCCGAATCGGAGGACGTCGCGAAGAACAGTGTCACCACGACGATGGCGAGCACCGACATGATCGTCGAGGCGATCGCGCCGATCGGCAACTGGTTCAAAAGCACGAAGATCGCATGTGCCGCACCGGCGTCCAGCAAGGCCGTGTCGGTGCCGCTCATGACCTTCTGCAGCGCCGTCTGGCCGAAGATCACGAACCAGACGATCGACGCCCCCGTCGGGATCAGCAGCGTGCCCCATATGAACTGGCGTATCGTGTAACCGTACGAGATGCGGGCGATGAACATGCCGACGA